>JAFAEB010000117.1 GCA_023424235.1 Bacillota bacterium | reverse complement strand
GTATGGTATAGATAATTATGAATATGTGAATGGATTGTTTAAAATTAAGATACCGAAAGATGCAAAACTTATTATTAGAAAAGAATATAATTCATATTCATTGGAAACCAAAGGAGTTCCTCATGTTGAAGTGGCTACCCCTAATGTAGTGATTGGTGATAAAATATATTTTACAATACAAAATCTAAATAAAACGTTTTACATTGATGATAGGAGTAAACAGATTGAATATGAATTGACCTCTGGGATATTAGCAGTTGATAAAACTACTTCTAAGATGAATAAGCTTACCATAGAAAAAATATATCCAATCGAAACAAGTAATGTAAGTAATATTACAATACTAGGACTTACCAGTGTAAAAGAAGATAATTATTTACTGTTAGCAACCTTAGAAGAAAGTGAAATATTTTTTCATACTTATGATCTTAGCCAAAATAAGCTAATTCATAAAGAGTTAGTGGGAAGTATTCCAGAGAATACAGTTATGCTAGATTTTAACCTTAACTCACAAGATGACTATATTATAGCTCAATATAAATATATGGATAAAGATGATTCCGAATATACTACGATTGAAAAGGTAGGTACTGTTTACAAAATAAATGACAAGAATCAGATAGATGTAATTATTTCAAATGAGTACTATAGTAATATGACGAAGGAGCAAAAGGAAATAATTAATGCAGACCCAGTAGATATGATATATAGGAATAATGCACTTCATTTTCTAATAAGAAATTACAATACAACAGGTGATTCAAATAATAGCATTATGATTCTATCTTTAGGGCAAAATGATATTTTATATGCAGGAAAAATATATAATAATATGATTGAAGACTTTACCATTGGTGATATCATGTATAGACGTTATTCTAGCAATCTGAATATTTCATATCTTAGAGATCGAGAACGAAGTTTATATAAAGTAGAATTTATTAAATGATAAATAAAAGGAATCCAAATGTAAATTAAGTGGAGCAAGCTGAGTGGAAGAATCAACGTATATTTTAATAGAGCAACGTTTGCTGGAGAGTCAAGAAATAATATCCTAAATAGTAAAAACTAGTGTAACTAGTACAAATTACCTATATTCTGCTTGCTATCTTACTAACGATCCATTATAATTAGGATGCTTATTTTCTTTTTAATCTAGGAAAATAAGCATTTATTAATTTTTGGGGGTCATAGGATGAAACGAAGGATAAGCCTTAGAGCATACTTTACTATCACATTAGGAGTTCTAATGATTGTTATGTCAGGAATTTTAAGTATAGTAATAGGAAACCGCTCTATAGGAGATATGAAAAATGAAATTGGAAACTCACTGACTAATACAGCATACCAGATGTCAGAACGAATGGATTCCTTTATGTGGTCCCGTGCAGGTGAAATTTATACCTTATCTAAATTAGATGCACTTCAGGATTTTAATGAGGCGGATTCTATGAGAGCATTACTAAATGAGTTAAAAAGTAATTTTCCAGTGTTTGCATGGGTTGGTGTATCGGATATGAATGGCGTTGTAATAGCTGCTACTAATGGGATATTAGAAGGAGCTGATATATCTAAGCGCCCTGTTTTTACAGAAGGGATAAAGGGAAAATTCATAGGAGATGTTCATGAAGCTGTTTTATTAGCAAATTTATTACCAAATCCATCTGGTGAACCAATGAAATTTGTGGATGTAAGTTTACCAATCACCAATCAATTGGGGAATACGATTGGTGTTTTATCGGCTCATTTAAGTTGGGAATGGGCAAGAGATATGGAAAAATCTATAATGGATCCCTTATATAATCAACAAAATATTGAAATGTTTGTTATAAGTGGAAAAGATAATACCATTCTATTAGGGAATAGAGATTCCATCGGTAATATAATTCAGTTAGAAGGTACACAAATGGCTAGAGACGTAGGGAGCCACTTTAATATAGAAACTTGGGATGATGGAAAAGAGTATCTAACAGGATATGCATTGGCGGATGGTTACTTAGATTACGAAGGATTAGACTGGACTATCGTTGTAAGACAACCACTTAATCTAGCTTATAATAGAGTAACAAAACTACAACTTTACATCAATGTAGTTGGTATCATATGTGCTATTATATTTAGTTACATAACTTTTTTAATTACCAATAAAGTAGCAAAACCAATAATTAATATAGCAAATATAGCAGATAAAATAAAATTAGGAAATGGAGCACATTTTCCAAGTCAGAATGGTATTAAAGAAATCGACGACTTATCCTTGTCCCTTCAGGAACTATTAAATAGCTTACAGGTAAGTGAAATGAATGCAAACCACGATCATTTAACAGGTTTATTAAATAGAAAAGGATTAGAAAAGCAACTAAAATGTATAATAGAATCGGAGTGCTTAAAAGGTAATCTATTATCCTTTCTATGTTTGGATTTAGACGGATTTAAATCAGTTAACGATAGCTATGGACATTACATAGGAGACTTACTTCTAATACAAGTAGCTACTAGATTAGAAAACCTAGTCAAAGAAAAGGGAATTGTGGCTAGGCAAGGTGGGGATGAATTTGTTGTTATCTTATATAACAATGGTGATATAGGTAATAATAAGCAGGTTGCAAAAGCTATTATTGAGAAAATGAATACTCCTTTTGAACTTGAGAATTATTCGCTTACAGTAGGTTGTAGTATCGGAATAGCTACATGTAATGGTAGTGATGACATTATAGCAAGCCTTCAATTAGCAGATGAAAGACTATATACATCAAAGAGAAAAGGAAAGAATTGTTATACATTTAAATAGAATATTAGTTTAAGGATAGCACAAGGCATTTACTCGCCTTGTGCTTTTGATTGTTATGTGAGTAAATGTAATTTTTAGCATTGTAATATTTATAAGTATGAATAATTTAGGTTTATAAAACGTATTATTTATATAAGGTACTCTTATAACTAACCGTGTGAAATATAACTTTAATTTTGTACAGTAATGTGTTATAATCTTTTAAAAATCAATGGAGGTAATGACATGTATTCATTTGAAGATATTAAACTCTTTGATCCAGATTTAGCTGATGCAATGACCAAAGAAATTGAAAGGCAAAATAGCCACATTGAATTAATTGCATCAGAGAATTTCGTTAGTAAAGCTGTTATGGCTGCTATGGGAAGTCCTCTTACAAATAAATATGCGGAAGGGTATCCTGGTAAAAGATATTATGGTGGATGCGAGTTTGTAGATATAGCTGAGAATTTAGCAATTGAACGAGCAAAAGAATTATTTGCTTGTACCTATGCTAATGTTCAACCACACTCAGGAGCACAAGCAAATCTAGCAGTCTATTTTGCATTAGTAAAACCAGGTGATACTATTTTAGGTATGAACTTAGCTCACGGTGGACATTTGACACATGGAAGTCCTGTTAACATGTCTGGCAGCTATTATAATATAGTGGCTTACGGTGTAAATGAAGAAGGTTACATTGATTACGATGAAGTTAGAAGAATAGCAAACGAGTCAAAACCTAAATTAATCGTTGCAGGTGCCAGTGCTTATGCTAGAAAAATAGATTTTAAAAAATTTAGAGAGATTGCTGATGAAGTAGGAGCATTTTTAATGGTAGATATGGCGCATATTGCTGGTTTAGTTGCAGCAGGCGAACATGAAAGTCCAATTCCATATGCACATGTAACCACTACTACGACTCATAAAACCCTTAGAGGACCAAGAGGTGGTATGATTTTATCTAGTGCTGAATTTGCAGAAGAATATAAATTAAATAAAGCGATTTTCCCTGGTACTCAAGGAGGTCCTTTAATGCATGTGATAGCAGCAAAAGCAGTTTGCTTTAAGGAAGCATTAGATCCAAACTTTAAAGTTTATGCTAAGAATATAATAGAAAATGCGAAAGCTTTAAGCAAAGGTTTAATGGATAGAGGCTTTCATCTTGTATCTGGTGGAACAGATAATCATTTAATGCTTGTTGACCTTCAAAACAAAGGGGTTACTGGTAAGGATGCTGAAAAATTATTAGATACTGCAAACATTACATGTAATAAGAATACAGTTCCAAATGATCCTGCATCACCTTTTGTAACAAGTGGAATTCGCTTAGGAACACCTGCAATCACCACAAGAGGTATGAAGGTAGAAGATATGGATGTAATTGCAGAGGCAATTTCCTTATTAATTGATAATGTAGATGTTAACAAAGAAAAAGCAATGGAACTTGTTAAAACACTTACTTCAAAATATCCATTGTATTAATGATAGTTAGTTAATTGAGATTATGGATTTATAAAGTTATTGAATAAAATATATTCATAGAATAATAATAATTCGCAGAATATAATTTATAGAATAATATCAATTAATAGAATTATCAATTTATAGAATAATAACTTATAGAGTAATAATTAAGGCATACTACAATAGTTTATCCCTAGAGTAGTATGCCTTTTCTTATTCAATCATTTGAGCAAAAAACTTACCTTAAGTAAAGAATCGATTATAGTTAATTATCGATATTCATTGAAATAAAATCTAAAAGTCTTACTGTCATGTTCATTATAAATTACAACCTTATATTTTAGTAAGGCACGATTCTCTGGTGAATCAATATAGCCTGGATGTATCTTATCAACGTCAATTAACATGCTGGTGGAACGAGCTTTATAGTTTCCTTTATCAATATTCCAACGATTAGATACCCCACCCATATGAACCTTCATTGGGGTACCATAATCATCACTAAATATATATTCTTTACCTTCATCTTCCATACTTACAAGCTTAACATAAAAAGACTCATCCGAAGCAAAACTCTCGAAAGCTACATTGATAGCTAGATTTTCATAGTTACCATATCCGTCCTGATTATATGCAACAAACATATAATCACGATTGGTGACAATGATACCATCTAATCCTTGCCTAAATTGCATAAAGATTTGATTTATTCTTGGAAAGAAAAAGCATAGCACTAAGTTTATAGAAAGGATAAGGTAAGGCAGTATCTTTAATAATTTGTTTTGACGAAATATCTTTTGCTCTGAATTTATTAATCTCATTGCTATAGCTAGTAATATAATAATTAGAACAACGATAACAAGCCATAATATCGTATTATTTGTGGAGTATTTATTGCCATTGTATAAGCCTAAGGCTTCTGAAATGCTGTAAAAGAACTTGATACCCTCAGCAGTATATGCAAATGCATACATAAGAAAGCAAACAGGTAAAAGAAATAGTATTCCTAGTATGTATTTATGAAACTTTTTCATATTATATTATCTATCCTTTCAAAAAGTTTTTATATGTTAGGACTTATGTTCAGTCGTTCTTCTGTAATGTATAAAACACTAGATAATGATAAATAAAGGTTTTAATATCGGAATCAGTTGTATGAATTTAACAACTTAAGGTATAGGTAGATAAATAAATTTTCTAAGTTATTATATGCTCTAGTAATAGGCTATTAGTAGCTATGAATCTGTAAATTAGCTAGTATAATGCAGTTTATCTAAATTAGAATAGTAGCTAAGTAAAAGTTTATTAATCCGTAATTGATTCAAGCAAATACTAGCAATAAAAGTAAATAGAAAATAAGAATAACATAAATGAAAAGCAATAGCAATATTTTGTAAATATATATATATTAATATTTGGTAAATTTATATATCTATAATACTTGTAGAATACAAATATCTATTAACTGTAAAATAAGATATATTAATCTACATCCAAAAAAAGTACCCTCATCTTAGAATATCCTAAGTAGGAAGGCACCTTTATTACTATTATACAATTTCGTTATTTTTTAGTAGCTGGGTAACACAACGTGTACCAAATATGATAGCTACTATAATTACACCTGCAACACATACATATTTCATAATCTGTGCTACATCTACTTTAACACTAATCCCAACAGATTCATCGGAACAATTACACATTTCATCATGCTCGTGATGATGTTTCTTACTCATAAACATACCTCCTATTGATTAATATCCTAATTCTTCACCTACTAAAATTACTTTTATTCGCCCAGGTATTTTGGACTTTCTAGTTATAACTATTTCACAGCAAATACAGTCATCTACTAAACAATTAGCACAACGACCAAGCTCTGCACAAGGAGTTTTAAGCCCTAACCTTACTACATTCGGTGGAGTCGCCATATTACGAACTCGTTCAATACCATTGTTAACATCCGTCACTATTTTATTCATACCAGCAACAATAATAACATTTTTTGGACCAGTTATAAGGCAAGCAACTCGGTTACCATTACCATCTATATTTACTAATTGACCATCAAGAGTAATAGCATTAGAACTCATATAATAATAATCAGCAAGTACAGTTTTGCTATACATTAGAGCTCTTTCTTCTGGGGTCTTAGCAGTTGTCCTATCATATAAAATATAATCAGATGCCTTTAGCTCATCGATTAAACCGATTTCATTCAGTGTTTCGGAACCTCCAAATGCTACGGAACAGCCAGGTGTAAGAAAACGTTTTGCCATGATAAGTGCTTCTTCTTTATTATCACAATAATAACCTTCAATACCCCGTAAATTAAATTTTTCAATTAAACTATCTGCTAGATTTTCGTAATATTGCTTTTTTGGTGTCATGGTTTACCTCCCCCAAAGGTTATAAAAGAATTTCGGTATTAATAAATTAACGATCGTATTTTTTTATAAAACATACACCTATTGCACCAGGTCCAGTATAAGTACCAATTGTTACGCCAATTTGGAATACAGGATAGGTTATTTTTCTACCAATTAGCTCTTCAACTTGACTTTGAACGGATAAGGTTTCTTCCATTGTTGTTGCATTGGCTAAGCAAAAGTCATAGTCATCATAGCTATGTCCAGTTTCTTTAAAGTACTCTTCAACCATAAATAATATTTTTTGTAAGGATTTTTTTCTACCTCTTACATTAGAGTAAGGTATTAGTTCTGCATCCTTAAGCTGTATCATAGGTTTTAAATTTAGCATGGTCCCAGCCAGTGAAGCTGCCTTACCAACACGTCCCCCCTTGGTTAAATACTCTAAAGTATCTACGGTAAACATAATTCTTGCAGTATTTTTTAGTTCGTTAATTTTAGCTACGGCTTCTTCTATGGTATATCCAGCTTTTTTCATGTAAGCTAGTTGTAGTAGGGTGATTCCTTGACCTGCTGTAGCTTGTATTGAATCTACGATATGAATTTTTGCGTCTGGATATTTTTCTTCTAATAATAATTTTGCATTCACGGCTGATTGATAGGAACCACTAAACTTCTCTGTTAAACATAGACATAGAACATCTTTCCCTGCTATAATAGCAGTTTCAAAATGACTCATATAATCTACTACGGATGGTAGTGAAGTTTTAGGGAAAACTTTTTCGTTCATTAGTACATCATAAAATTTACTGTTTGTAATTTCTATATTTTCTTTATAATAATTTTCCTTATCAAATGTTACATAAAAGGGGATTAATATTATATCATTAACCGTTAATAACTCAGCTGGCACATCACATGATGAGTCACTAAATATCTGATAATCCGTCATGATAAACTCCTTATTCTTATTTTCAAATCACTATCCTTTATTATATCGAAAAGGATTTCAAATGTACAGTGAAAAATGGAAATGCAAAGGTTAAAAAATATCATAGATTGGCTAGACATTATGTTGGGATATAGTATAATTAAGGTGTAACTTAAATGCTCATAGCAATGCTCATAGCATAATAAACTATATATCTTTTGGTTTTTGACTATGCAGAAAGGAGCAACAGATGGAAAACATAGTATTTTTTGAATCAGCTGGCAACATAGTAGTGGAACGAATTGAGAGAGATTATGATTTTAATATGGTTTCGAAACATTTTCATAAAGATTATGAATTATATTATCTTTTAGAAGGTGAACGATATTATTTTATAGATAAACAGACTTACCATATAAAGAAAGGAAGTCTTGTGTTTATCGATCAAAATCAAGTACATAAAACAGTGGGTGTAAGCAGTTTCTATCACGATAGAATTTTAATTCAGATACCGGACGAAATAATGAAGTTAGTGTTTTCCTTGTTAGGTGGTATGGATTTCGAACATTCATATGCAAATTGCTTTGGAGTACTAGATTTAAATGATTCTGGTCAGCAATATGTAGAAAACCTATTATTTGACTTAATGGCAGAAATGAAAAAGAAAAGAACGGGTTTTGAGTTTCTTGTTCGAGTTAAAGTTGCTGAATTACTAGTTTTTATATTAAGATGTAAAAAAGGTGAATATACAACATTTCAAGTACAAACTGTTAATACTCAAAAGCATAAGAAGATTCATGAAATAGCGGAATATATTAATCTTTATTATAAGGATAAAATCTCTCTTGAATATTTATCAAAACATTTTTATGTTAGTAAAAGTTATTTAAGTAGAATATATAAAGAAGTGACTGGATTTACAGTGAATGAGTATATTAACATTGTACGTATTAAGAAAGCAAAACTATTACTTGAAACTTCTGATAAGCCAATTACGGAAGTAGCAGAATTGGTTGGTTATGATAGTATTACTTATTTTGAGAAAGTGTTTAAGACCTATATGGAGATTTCACCTTTAAAATATAGAAAGCAATACTTAAGTCAATAAATCAATAAGAGATAAATGAGTAAAGCTCATTTATCTCTTATATAAATTATATTTACTTACGTTTCATCTAATTCAACTACTTGATATATTAAATAAACTATATTTACTTACATTTCATCTAATTCAACTACTTGATAAATTAAAGAAACTATAATATTTACTTTATCTCCTTAAAACCAAGCGCTTGGTAAATAATCTCTTGTATTTTCTAACATTTCATTGAATAAAGCTTTACCATCCACCTCATTAATAGTAACTAATGGTTCATTCATAAAAGCTTTAAATGCAAGTTCTCGGTCACAAGATATAGCAGCATTAAAGATATCTTCTTGATTTTTAACATGTGGTTCTAATAAGGTTAGAAGCTTTGAAGGGATAGCTCCAGCCATGATTGGTGCTATGTGATCTTTTTCAAATAAAGCATTGGTTTCTACAATAGTCCCCATTGGAAGATTATGAATTTGTCCTTTGTTTGGAATATTGACATTGCTTATTGTCCTTGTTAATCCAGTTAAGGCTTTTATTAATAAGATTCCTTCTTCACCAGATGGTTTATCCCCAAGTTTATCTTCACCAGATACTAACCTTTTACTTCGTTCGATACGTTTATGTAAATCCTCTATTCTAAAATCTACGCTTGTAAGTCCAAACATCCAAGAGGTTACCGTTTCTTTATCCTTTAAATAAATTGGTGCCATAAACTCAGCTAAATGTCTATCACCAGCAGCTGCGATATACCCGTAGTTTTTAAATAAATCAAACTTTACTCTTTGAGCAAAAGCGAAGGAATTGTTCATCCAATTACCATCCGTATTTTCTTCATATCCAGTTTCATAATATGTATCTGAAAATGTTTTGTAATAAGGAAATAAATCATATCCCTTGTATGAGGCCTTGTCAAACCATGTAAAATGATTAATACCTAATACATTTACATGAATATCCTTACGGCTTATATCTTTTGCACCAAGCATCTCCTTACACATTGAAGCTAATAGGTTTTGTGTGCCGAACACCTCATGGCAACAACCAAATGCTTTAATTTCTGGAAAGACATGATAAAGGGTACGGATACATAGTGCCATTGGATTAGTATAATTTATAACCCATGCATTAGGAGAGTGATTCTTAATTGCTTCTGCTATTTCAATATACATAGGTATGGTACGAAGAGCACGAACAAGCCCCCCTGGCCCTGTCGTATCACCAACAGATTGATAAATACCATATTTTTCAGGGCTATGAACATCGGAGTACATTTCCTTGAAAGTTCCTGGCAAAATAGAGATAACTACGAAGTCAGCTCCTCTTAAGGCTTCTTCTAAGGTGGAGGATGTAGTATAATTCCATTTCCCTTTTACATCTGCTTGTTTTGATAGATTATTTCCGATTATCTCATTGTGCTTCGCAGCTTCCATATCAATATCATATAAACGGATCGTCCCACTTAATTGTTCTTCCATAGATAAATCAGCCATAAATGTCCAAGCCCATCCTCTTGAACCGCCACCAATATAGGCAATATTAATATCAGATACCTTTTCATTGTTATATACCATAACGTGCTCCTTTACTATATATATAATAGTTATGCTTATTTATAGATCAAATTATAGTAAAGTAGGATTAAATATGCTATAAAGGAATTATCCGTTTTAGAGGGAAAATCAAACTATATTGAACTAGATTAAAATTGAACTAACATCAGATAAGAAACTAATTGACTCAATCTATTGTAAGTCTTTTCTTATTAAATTTAGTGTGTTATTATATATAAATAGTGAATCAATGTTACATTAAAAGTAAAATAAGTAACTTACCCTTTACGATAGGGTTGATTTAAAGTAGATAGAAAGTGGAGTAGAATTATGTCAAAGAGTTTATACATATCGGAAAAGCCAAGTGTAGCAAGAGAATTTGCTAAGGCATTAAAAAGTTCCTTTGCAAATAAGGATGGCTATATGGAATCAGAGGACAGCGTTATTACTTGGTGTGTTGGACACTTAGTAACTATGTCATATCCAGAAAGTTATGATCCGGCTCTAAAAAGGTGGACTCTAGAAACCTTGCCTTTTTTACCAAAAGAATTCAAATATGAGGTAATTCCCGGTGTAAGTAAGCAATTTCAGGTAGTGAAAAGTTTACTCCATAGAAAAGATGTAGATACCATATATGTCTGTACGGACTCGGGACGAGAAGGAGAATATATTTATCGTTTAGTGGATCAAATGGCAAACGTGCCAAGTAATAAGATAAAAAAAAGAGTGTGGATTGATTCTCAGACCGAGGATGAAATACTTAGAGGTATTAAAGAAGCAAAACCGATTACAGAATATGATAATCTATCTGCAGCGGCTTATTTACGAGCAAAAGAAGATTATCTAATGGGTATTAATTTTTCTCGTATACTGACTCTAAAATATGGTCAAAGTATAAAAAATTATTTAGGTAGTGATAAGAAAGGTGCCATTGCTGTAGGTCGAGTTATGACTTGCGTACTGGGTATGGTTGTTAGAAGAGAAAGAGAAGTTAGAGAATTTGTAAAGACCCCTTTTTATAGAGTACTAGCAAGTTTAGATGCTCATGGAACTAGCTTTGATGGTGAGTTTCGTGCTGTTGAGGGTTCTAAATACTTTAATTCTCCATTATTATATAAAGAAAATGGTTTTAAAGAAAAAGAAGATGCTGTTAATTTAATCTCTATGCTAGCAAAAAGAGAAGCAAATCTCATAGAAATAGTTGAAAATGGGAAAAGTAGCCTTATAGATAAATTAAATGAAACAGAGCATCTACTTGCTGAATTAGTACAAATTGAGAAGAAGAAGGAGAATAAAAATGCTCCCTTATTATTTAACTTAGCAGAATTACAAAATGAATGTGCCAAATTATTTAAAATTAGTCCAGATGAAACTCTAAAAATAACACAAGATTTGTATGAAAAGAAACTAGTAACCTACCCTAGAACAGATGCAAGGGTATTATCTACAGCAGTTAGTAAGGAAATAGCAAAGAACATTTCTGGATTAAAAGGATATATTCACAGTAAGGATTATGCAACTGAAATTCTTGGGAACGGAAGTTATAAGAATATTAGTAAAACCAGGTATGTGAATGACAAGCAGATAACGGATCACTATGCCATTATACCAACTGGGCAAGGACTTAATGCATTAAATTCTCTATCACCTACTGCAAATAAAGTTTATGAGATAATTGTTAGACGATTTTTGAGTATATTTTATCCTCCAGCAGTATATCAAAAAGTGAACTTGGTGAGTAAAATAGAAGGAGAGTGTTTCTTTTCATCCTTTAAAGTCTTAGTAGATGAAGGGTATTTAGCAGTAGCAAAGAATTCCTTTGACCGTAAAAAAGAAGAGAAACAAGAAGTAGATAAAGATACGTCTGATAATGAAAAGGATTCAGAAGAAAGTTTTGATAAAGATTTTTTTGAGGTAATTAAGAGTCTTAAGAAGGGTATGATGCTACCAATAAAAGCATTAACCATAAAAACAGGTGAAACAGCACCACCAAAGCGCTATAGTTCAGGTACTATGATACTAGCGATGGAAAATGCAGGTCAACTTATTGAAGATGAAGAACTACGAGCTCAAATAAAAGGTAGTGGTATTGGTACAAGTGCAACAAGAGCAGAAATATTAAATAAATTATTTAAGATAGAATACTTAAATCTAAATAAAAAAACTCAGATTGTAACTCCAACCCTACTTCGTGAAATGATTTACGATGTGGTGAATTCCTCTATTAAATCATTATTAAATGCAGAATTAACAGCTAGTTGGGAAAAAGGATTAAGTTATGTTTCTGAAGGAAGTATAACTACTGAGGAATATATGGTAAAATTAGAAGGATTCGTTAGTCGTATGACCAATGGAGTTAAGGGCTTAAACAATCAAAGCCAATTAATTTATTATTTTAATCAAGCAGCAGCAAATTATAAGAAGTAAGCCTATAAAGGAATTATATTAAAAATAAATTAATTATTTAATTTGAAAAGTAACTTACAAGGTATACTCTTGTAAAGAATTTTAAGAAATAGTTAACTTAGATATAATGGTAATGGTTTAAAATTTGGAGGGAAAAATATGTATGAAAAATTATTAGTTAAGAATAATTACGATTTAACGAAAACAATAGCAGCAAAATTATTTGAAGGAATTAACTATCCATGGGAAGTTCTTAGTAACATTGGTGATTTTATTATGGAACTTGGAAGTACTTTACCAACAGATGAGTTTGAAATGACAGGAAATCATGTGTGGGTGTCACGTTATGCCAAAGTAACTCCTACCGCTTATATTAACGGACCTGCGATTATATGTAGAGACGCTGAAATAAGACATTGTGCTTTTATTCGCGGTAATGCCATTATTGGTGAAGGTGCAGTAGTAGGTAACTCAACAGAACTTAAAAATGTAGTTTTATTTGATAAAGTTCAAGTTCCTCACTACAACTATGTAGGTGATTCTATTCTTGGATATAAGGCACATATGGGTGCAGGTTCAATTACCTCTAATGTTAAATCGGATAAAACATTAGTTACCATAAATTATAATGGAGAGAAAATTAAAACTGGTCTTAAAAAGATTGGTGCAATGCTTGGAGACAATGTGGAAGTTGGATGTAATAGTGTATTAAATCCTGGAACTGTTGTAGGTAGAAGTGCTCAAATCTATCCATTATCTATGGTTAGAGGCTATGTCCCAGCAGATAGCATTTATAAAAAACAAGGTGAAGTTGTAAAGATTGAAAAATAACAGATAAAATATAAGTCCTCTAGTGAGCTAATCTGAGTTGACCTAAAATGGATATTTTATAAGGTCAGATCAGTCTATACTTACTAGGGGACTTTCTCTTAAAGCTTATTATTTTTTACTTATTCTACCTATATATCTACAAACTTTTTTCTTGTATTCCAAGTAATCGTTTTTGAATACTTTTGCTAAGTATTGTTCCTCTTGCAAAATTTGTAAATGAAGCATAGTTATTGCTACAACACTAATAATTAGTAAAGGTAGATTAAAAAACATTAGTAATATTCCTATGTAAACACAATAAAATCCTAAAAATGCTGGATTTCTACTGATTTTATAGATACCATTTGTTATCATTTTAGTTTCGTCTTTTTCTGCAATACCTGCTCTCCAACTATCTTTCATGGTAGTAACTG
>JAFAEB010000113.1 GCA_023424235.1 Bacillota bacterium | reverse complement strand
GCTCCACCTTCATCAAGTACAAAGGCAGGCTTAATTCCACGTCTTTCAAGTTCTGAAACTATATCAGCACAAGTATTACCATCAATTTCTTCTTCACCTGAAAAAGATAAATATAAATCTTGTTCAGGAACATAGCAATGTTTAAGTAAATATTCTAATGATTCCATGATTGCACAAAGTGTCCCCTTGGTATCTAGTGTCCCTCTTCCCCATATAGCGTCATCTTCAATCCTTCCATCAAAGGGAGGCATGGTCCAAGCATTATCATCAACTGGAACAACATCATAATGCGACATTAAAACAATTGGGTTTTGATTCCCTTTTCCTTTTAAGCAATACAAGATACCGGTTTTTCCAATGAGCTCTCTGCTGCATTGTTTATGAATAAGGGGAAAGCGTTCTACTAATAACTGCTTAAATTTCTCAAACTCAAGAGTGTCAATAAGATTATCATCTCGATAGGATATGGTTTTACATCGTATCATGTCAACCATATCTCTAACAATCTTATCCTTATCCAGAGTATAGATTTCTGCTTCTTTGTTATGTACTATTTCTGCTTTAAATCTTATTGCTCGGATAACTATGGTAATTATAAATAGAGCGATAAGAATTAGTATTGTAATACCAATGACTTGTTCCATACTATCCTCTTCTTTCTTCACTGATTTTCTTTTACAACCTTTAGGCAGAAAAGAAAAATTACATTTAACTATATTATTTTGACTTCTTTGAAGAATTAAATATTATTCTTGCTGCAATAATGGATATAATTGCTCCAACTGGTACTAAAATTCCAACTGAACTAGATAAGGAAGGTACCAATAGGAATAATATTATCATAAATACTAATGGTGCCATTGCTATTTTCCAGTTCTTACTTACATAAACAACAGCTAGACCTCCAAATAAAGACGGAAGAATATTATCAAAAGCTGGTTTTAATACAGGAGAATTAATGATTGGTGATAAGTAAGTAAGCAATAAGGTTCCAAGAGCAATAATAAGTGTTGTTACAATAGAAGAGGTTGCTATGGCTATGGTGGATACTATTTCTCCTTCCTCTGTTCCTTGTTTCACTTCATTATTTTCCATCGCATTTAAGGCAGCAGGTACTTTTAAGCTAGTTAGGTTCCCCGTTACAAAGCCTAAATAAGAACCACCTGTTCCAAGCATTGGTGTGAAGGTGATTACTTCAATTGCACCTACGGTCCAAAAAATTGGTGCAACTCCTAATAAACCTTTAAAAACAGCATCCATACTTGGCCAAGCATTATAATACACACAGATTGCTACTGGAACTAACATTATAATTACTACAGCAGACCAAATCCATATCTTACCGTAAAAATGTGTCTTATCGTCAAATAATTTATAATTCATTTATATAGCCTCCTATAGAATAAGTGGTGTTATAAGCACTGCAAAAGCCATAGAACCGAACATACTAATTGGAAGAGCGTAATTTTTGAGCCATTCCATTTTAAATACCTTTATCAACATTCCACATATGGCCATTAACAAGGCAGAAAATAATAAAACAAAGAGTGGAATAAAACCTGGCAAGCCAATCCGTAAGTCTGCAAATACCATTCCAAGAAAAGCAGATATCATTCCTAAAAACATGGCTGTAATAAATAAATCTCCCCATTCACTATCCCTACTTTTAATGGTTAAAATTCCTTTTTGAATTCGTTTTAATAGTATTGGTACTAATATAATACTTGGAATAATACCAAGAGTCATAACCCAAGCAATTGCTGAGTATATTTTAGGATCCGTTATGGTTTCAGATAGGGATACATTTAAGGCATTTGCTGTGGTGGTTGCAGCAGGAAGTTCATAGGTAATAGCCCCAATTACACTTAAGCGAATCCAAGGTAGTGGTAGACCTAAGAATTTGGATAGCGTAATCATTCCAAGCAATATGGAAACTGCTGGTGCAATTGTAAAAATGGCAGTTGATAGAATTGTCTTTTTAATTCTAGCCATATCCATACCAATTACCTTAGCTCTTTTATAAGCACGAACTAAAAAGAAAACAGATTGTATTATTACAAATAGGATTACAATAATAGCAACTAGAAATAAAAAACTACTGTTGGGATTAAAATTCATGGTAATTCTCCTTTTCTTTTTATTTGTTTGTTTTAACAGACAATAATCCAATAAAGCTAGCAAGTAAACCAAGGATAGCACTTAATATAATTAAACGAAGGCTTATTTGAATAGACATTTCCTCTTTAATAGGTAAGGGTAAGAATGCAATAAGGCTCCTTAGCTTTTCATACCCCTTGTGAAGTAAGAGTGTTACAAAAGTACTAGAGAGAACGCCACCTACTAAAGTAGGTAGTAATCCAGATAAAATGAAAGGAAAGTTAATATAACTATTTGGAGCACCTAATAAGATTAAGGTATTGATTTGGTCCTTATTATTATAGATACCTTGCCTTATTAAATGAGCAATGATAACGACAGTTGTAATACCAACTGCAATTAGAATAAATAAACTGATTATGCTAATACCTTTTGTTAACCCATTTAATTTATGTAACATTTCTTTATTATCCCTAATGTACTCGATACCTTCTAACTGACTTAGTTCTAAAAATACGTTTTCCATAGAATCTAGTTCAATACCTAATTCTAGATATGGACTAAAAGGGTTCTCATTTAATAAATTTAAAATCTTAGCTTCTTCACCAAGCACTTCTTCCATTCTAAGATATGCTGTTTCTTCATCAATTAGAGTAACTTTAAAAATCCCATCAAAGGAATTTAGTGTATGTATTAACTCATTAACTTTTGCTTCAGAAAGACCCTTATCTAAATAAGCACTAACTTCTGCCTCTTTCTCTAATTTATCTACTAGCTCATTACTAATCATTAAACCACATAGTACAATTCCTAAGACAAATAGAATTAAGCTTGTACTGATGATAGAGATGATATTAGTAACTACATTTAAGCCTATAATCTTTTTAACTTCTTTTAGAAAATATCCAATATTTCTTAGAAAGATTTTCATATCCATCTCCGTTCTATAATTTATTCATAAGCCTTCCACTGTTAATCTCTAAATACCTAGCATCCTGCCCTTTTATTAAATGGGTTGCATGGGTTGTAATAATAACAGTAGTATTTTTATCTTTGAGTGATGTTAATAATTCTAATATATGTATTGCGTTATCTTGATCTAGATTACCTGTAGGTTCATCTGCAAGAATTATGGATGGTTTTCTTGCTACTGCTCTTGCAATTGCAACTCTTTGAGTTTCTCCAAAAGATAAGTGATCTACTAATTTATTTGCTTTCTCCAAAAGACCTACTTTTGTTAGTGATTCAATGGCTAAGTCTTTCCGTTTTTTTCGTGAAAAGTCTAAAAATCCCAATCCCATTGTTACATTCTCTAAGGCAGTTCTACCTTTAATTAGCTTAAATTCTTGAAAAATTGGCCCAATATCTCTTCTTAGTAATCGAATCTTATTCGCACTTTGCTTATTAATAAGCTGATTTTTTACAGTAAGTGTGCCAGTGCTTGGATATTCAATTCCCATAAGCAGCTTTAATAAACTCGTTTTACCAGAACCACTGCTACCTGTAATATATACTAAATCACCAGCTTCAATATCTAAATTAATATCCTCTAATGCTTTTGTCCCATTATCATAAATGAGAGAGACTTTATTCCCTTTGATCATATTCTGCTCCTTCTTGCATATTATATCAACCTTATTACCTTAGAATAACTCTGGTATGATGTTAAACTTTAACTTTTCATTCTCTATTGTAACAGAATCAATATAAAAGCTTATAGTTATGCCATCGATATTTGAAAAATTAATATAAAAGTGCTTCTCACCAAATAGTTCTTCAATCGATTCCTTACTAAGTGGCATATCATAGAAACTCCCCTCATCTACCACATATAATAGAGTTGTTTTATCCTGTATTATAAATGTTCCGTTTAATTTAATATGTAAATCAGTCGCATGGATGGACACATTATCTTCTTCCATAATAAATTCCATTTGACTAAGATTTTCATCCAACTTTAGCATTTGATTTAAAGTGTTCTGTGGTATGGACCCTTCAATTCCTTGAAATGAAAATGTTAAATTTAAATCTTCTAAGGTCAGGTTACCTCCATTAATAATCTTAGAAAAATTATCAGTTAGGTTTGAAAATAAGAGCTTATTAATCTCCCATAAGGATTCAATTTGACCTAGTTGTAGAGTATAGAATTCTTTTTGTTCTTTTAAGGATTCCAAATAATCTCTTTGTTTTGTAACTAATTCTGTCTTATAATTTATTGTGTTTTCTAATTTAACCTTTTCAAGGTTTAAAATCAGTATGCTTTCTTCTAATTTTACTTTCTCCTCTTCTAGGAGCACTTTACTTTCTTCAATTTCGCTTAAAAGTTCATCTGTACTTTTGGTGAATTCTCTAATAATATTGATACTTCTTATTAGCGTCTTTAAATCTCCTGCACCTAATAAGGTATCTAGATAAGACATAGAACCTCTTCTTTGATAACCAATCAATATTCTCTCAAGTACTGAGATATTCTCATTATACTCTTCCTGCTTTCCCTCTATGAAAGCTTCTAATTGGTCAACTTCTATTTCCGTTGTATTAATATGGATTTCTAGATTTTTTTCTTCTTTTTCTAATACATCAATTTCTTGGGTTAAAGTAAATAAAGTTTCAAGCACTTCTTTTTCTTCCATTGTAAGCTCATCTAAGGTATCTTTGACTTGAGTAATGGTCTCATTATCATTCATGATGAAACTTTTTACTACATATTGAATTACATCAGCTAAAACATATTGTCTTACGATAAAAAATGAACCTATAATAATGAACATAATAATGAACATAATAATGTAGATTCTACCTATTTTACCGTTTATCACTTTATCTTGTAACCTTTTATTTTTTATCATTTTACTGTTTATCAGATTATCTTTAAACATTTTATTTTTTATTATTATACCGCTTAACACTTTATCTTTTATCACTTTATATTTTATCATTCTATCTTTAATCATTCTAAAATCCCACCACTCTTTTATACTTTAATGTCCTAAATATCTTTAGGTTTATCATATAGTAATTTTACATGAATATCAACATAATTTCATTGTTTTTCCATCTATTTTTAAGCAAAATTAATAGATTAAAATAGGAATACCCTTAAAAAATCATATATCCTATTTCTTTAAACATATTATAGAAATAAGTATTTATTATAAATTTTACGAAAATAGATAAAATGCCAATCATAAGTCCTCTATCCTTATGATTGGCATTTTAAATAATATATTAAGTTAACTATTAATATTATAATTTGATCTATGAACATTCGATCATTATCATTTATCTATCTATTATTATTGTAAAATTGGAGCTAAATAAGAACCTGTATATGAGTTTTTAACCTTAATAATTTCTTCAGGTGTCCCTTCTGCAACAACAAGTCCGCCATGCACTCCACCCTCAGGTCCCATATCAATAATATAATCAGCTGATTTAATCACATCTAAATGATGTTCAATTACAATTACAGAATGGCCGTTATCAACTAATTTATTTAGACTTAGTAAGAGTTTTGCAATATCAGACAAATGAAGTCCGGTAGTTGGCTCATCTAGTATATATAAGTTATGCGCACCCTTTTTTATTTTAGATAGTTCATAGGCAAGTTTTACTCTTTGTGCTTCTCCACCAGAAAGGGTAGTCGAACTTTGACCTAAGCAGATATAACCCAATCCTAATTCATTCATTATACCAAGCTTATGCTTTAGATAAGAATGTCCTTTAAAAAACTCTAGAGCTTCTTCGACCGTCATATCAAGAACATCAGCTATACTCTTACCCTGATACTTAATCTCAATACCTTCTTCAGAAAAACGTAAGCCTTTACACATTGGACAGATGGTTTCGATATCTGCCATAAACTGAAGATTCGTTACAATAATACCATCCCCTGTACAATGCTCACATCTTGTTCCATTGGCATGAGTTAAACTAAAGTCCAGTGCTTTATAACCTCGTTTTACTGCTTCTGGCTGCATTGCAAAAAGTTCTCTTATCTTATCATAGATACCAATATAGGTTGCAGGATTTGACTTGGAATTACGACCAATAGGTGTCTGATCAATATTAATAACATTATTAATTAGCCCTGCACCATATAAGAAATCTTGTTCTCCAGCCTCGATTCTAGCGCCAGTCTTTACTATTTTAAGTTGCTTATATAGAATTTCATTAATAAGTGAGCTTTTTCCTGAACCCGAAACCCCTGTAATACAAACAAAAACACCTAAGGGGATTTCAACACTCACATTTTTAAGATTATTTTCTCTAGCACCTTGGATGGTTAAAAAGTCATCTCCTATATTACGGCGTTTCTTAGGTATTGGTATAGAAGCCTTACCAGATAAAAAGCGTCCTGTTGAGGAACTATCTTCCTTCATAATATCATCTACTGTTCCACAAGCAACAACATTACCTCCATGGATTCCTGGCCCAGGCCCGATTTCTATGATATGATCTGCGCTTTTAATCGTATCCATATCATGTTCCACAACAATAACTGTATTACCGATATCACGTAGCTTCTTTATCGTCTCGATTACTTTGTCAGAGTCTCTAGGATGAAGACCTATACTAGGTTCATCCATAACATATAACATGCCCATAAGCTCGCTACTAATCTGGGTGGACATTTTAATTCTTTGCATTTCACCACCAGATATACTATCACTTCTTCTGCTTAAACTTATATAATATAGACCAATATCAATTAACAAACTTAGCCTTGTTGAGATTTCTCTGATAATCGTAGTTGCAACTTCTTCGATATCTATTGGAAATTCAAGTGTTTGTAGAAAGGTAAGAAGTTCTGGTAATTGCATACGGCATAACTCATCTATGTTTTTACCACCAACTGTTATGTCTAATCTTTGCTTTTTCAGTCTTGCACCATTACATTCCGGGCATACTTTTTCAACCATACATTCTTTTATAAAGGATGGTTCAAACGCTTCCGTTGTTGAAGATTTACGTATATAATGCTTGTACCATCCTTCTAATTCGTGAACAAAACCATAAAAAGGTCTATCTCTTCCGATAATCCAATTCTTTTTCTTTGAGAAAGGAGGCTGTACCATTTTTACTGGCACTCCTTTTGTTCCATAAAACAAGATATCATATACCTCTTTTGGTAATTCACTGAAAGGTGTATCGAGACTAAAATTGTACTGCTCTGATAAGCTATACATAATTACTGTCTTATAGCTGTCTTTACCTGAAGGATTATAGACTGTATTCTTTAGAGCTCCTTTATTTAAACTCTTTTCTGGTGCTACCACTAAAAAGCGTGGCTCTACAACGTAGGATAAACCAACTCCAAGACAAGTATGACAAGAACTACTAGGACTATTAAAGGAAAAATGAAATGGCTCGATATCACATAAAAAGTAATGGTGTTCCTTACAAGCAAAGTTATGATAGAATTCCTCAGAAACACCACCAATTACCTCTACTTTAATCATAATGTCTTCATCAAGAGATACCATTGCAGCTTCAATGGATTTAGTAATTTGTATATACATTTCACTTTTTATGGTAAATCGATCGATTACTAATTCCATGGAATAGATTTTGTCTTCATCCACTTCCCATTTGTCAGATAATGAAAAAGGCTGTCCATCCAGTAAAAGATTCTTATATCCTTTCTCTCTTAACTTATGAAAGGTATATTCATAATCTTCTCCAAAATATTTATAAACAGGTGCACGTAACTCAATTACAGTTCCTTCTGGGAGTGTTGATATATGCTCTGCTATTTGAGCAGCAGATAATTGCTTTAATGCTTGTCCACAAACGGGACACATACCAACACCTGCTGTGGAATATAAAAGTCTTAAATAATCGCTAATGTCGGTCACAGTACCAACCGTTGACCTTGGATTACTATTCCCTTTCTTTTGTTCAATTGCGATAACTGGTGATAAACCACGAACATAATCAACTTTAGCTTTTTTTAATTGACTAATGCGGCTTTTCGCAAAGTTAGATATGGAATCAAGAAATCGTCTCTGACCTTCACCATAGACAACATCAAATGCTAAAGAAGATTTACCAGAACCAGATACGCCAGTAATTACGGTAAATTTATCTCTAGGTATTTCTACTGATATATTTTTTAGATTGTTTTGCTTTGCTCCTGATATTTCGATACTTGTTCTTATTGCCATAGGAATGAACCTCACTTTTTCTTAGAATGCTTTTTTACTCGATACTCTAGATTTATAATTATATTAAGATGTACTTTATATAATTCTAGAGCGGTGAAATCCTATATATTATAGCCCTAATGCTAAATGCTAAAAGAATATGAATTATCAGCCTTATCTATCCGAAATAAACTACTACTTACTTTTCATGAAGTAGCATAGAGTGACAATTCAGTAAATAATGTTATTCGTTAGAAGGGAATATAAAGATACCCTATCTCCTCAACCGATGCCTTGCTTTTTGGTGTGATACGTATTGTTTGTGACACTCTTTCAATTACACCCTTTTCACTTAAATAATCAAAGACGCCAACTATAAAATGCCCAGAGGTATGAAAGTATTTTGTGATTAAAGTTAATGTTTTTATCTGCCCATCTGCCATAAATTTTATGACAGGTTCACTAATTAGTTCGATATGTTCGTCTAAGTACTCTTCAATTAAAGATATCCGTTCTGAAACTTCATCCTTCGTTAAATGATGGGACATTGCAGCATCATAAAAGGGAGAAATCACTTCTTTCCTTATGCTTAAAGCTTTTTGAATACATTCTCTAGTAGGTGCTTCACCACTTAAGCATACTTCAATTCGGGCGATATGTTCCGCTGCTTTTAATAAATAGTATTGAGCATACATTATATCATCTTTCACTAAAAGCCATTTCTGACACTTATCATAGATGTGAATAAGTTCACAAGCTGTATAAAATATATAATAAGAAACATCATCTCTACCCATTTGCTTCATCTCTTCAAAATAATCAAGCAAGCTTTCATCTGTGGTATAAATCATTTTACCTTTGCTATAATAGGACTGCTCAAAGGAACCACCTAACATATGTTCAAAATTACGTTTAAAGTTACTTCTAAGAATTATATTAACATTAATTACAATATCATCCTCGGTTACGCAGTAAGAATTGCATTTAATCACTTGATCTCTTATAATAACAGTCATATCGATATCGCTCTTTTCCCAAACAGCATCATAAGCTAGACTTCCACATACTATAACAGCAATTACATTGGGATCATCCTTAATTTTATTAACAAAACGATTCGTAGCATTCGTAAATCTTTTCTTTAACTCTACTTGTAATTCTTTATCCATATTAAGTCCTTTCTGTAATAATGTGATTCTATTGTTAGTAAGCATATCCAGTATATAAATAAAGTTAAATAGTAATAGCTATTTGTCAAAGATATAGAACAAAACACTTGTTCTTATTTCTAATATATGGTATCATTATACTATGAAAAATGAAAAAAACTGTACAAAAATTGCTAATGTAGGTGGAATTATTAATGGATAATTATTTATCAGATATTATTAAGAATACAACAGATTACATTGAGAAAAACATTTTAACAGATTTAAATTTAGATATCATTTCAGAAAATGTTAATGTTTCTAAATTTCATTTACTTCGTATTTGGAAAAGCACAACCTCATACGGTCTAATGGAGTATGTTCGAAAAAGAAGAATTGCTTTAACACTAAACGAACTTATGGAATCTAATACTAGTATTGAATATATTTCATACAAATATAAATTTGGCTGTGAACGTACTTATATTCGAATCTTTAAAGAAGAATTTCAAATTACACCATCAAAATGGCGTAAAAATCCAATACCATTGAATACTCTTGACATATATAATTATGGGAATTATTAACTATTATATAATAAATAGTTTTAGGCAAAATTAGTAGGAATTTAGCTTAAAGCTTTATTATGTACCATAAAATCCCTATCATTCTATTTATCTCTATTTTAATAAACATGAATAATTTAAATAGCCTAAATTTTCTAAAAATCACCTATCCATTTTTATTTTTTGACACTATTAGAGTGTAATCATGATTACACACTTTTAGAGAGGAGGAGGTATTATGGACGAAAACAGCTTAATACCATACATAGAGCCAATTTATTATTTTTGCTGTCATCGGCTTCAAAGCAAATACGATGCTGAAGATTTAGCAAGTGAAATATTATGCCATATTTTAGAAGGATTACAAAAATATAAGATAGACTCTATGGAAGCTTGGATTTGGCGTATCGCACATAATAGATATGCTCGTTTTATAGATAATCGAAATAAGACTCAGGAATTTCTACCCGGGGATGAGTACTTTTTCGATATTGCAGATAACGACTATACCGTTATTGATTCAACTAATACTGAGCAGGAGTATCAGACGATTTTTCGTTATCTTCACACCCTTTCTTCTGAGTATAGGAATATTTTTGTAGATTACTATCTAGGTGAAATGTCAGTACGTAATTTGTCAAAAAAATATACTCTAACAGAAACTACAATTAAATGGCGATTAAATGTAGGTCGTCAAAAAATCAGAGATAGGATTGGAGAAAATAAAATGGATAGAATCTATCATAGAATTAACTGGAATACTACTTGCTGCAATGGTAATATGAATCCTAATGCATATTTACATTCACAAATTTCTCGTTCCATTTGCTTAGCTGCTTATGAAAAACCAATAACCTTAGAAGAAATAAGTGTAGTTACAGGCATTCCAGCAATATATATTGAGGATGAATTGCCACGCCTTGAATATGGTGATGCTATTTGTAAATCAGGTAACAAATATGCAACAAACTTTATTATATTTAGACTTCAAGATAGAAAGAAGATCGAAGGTATAGGGCGCGAATTGGTGATAGAGATTTCTAATAAAATAGAACAATTACTTACAGATGTCGCACCAAAAATCTGCAATCTAAAATTTTACGGTCACGATTTTGGAATTGATAGGCTTGCTTACTTTATGATTCCCTACCTTTTAAGAAAAAAAATTAATGATGTTAAATTACGTTTAAACTTATCCAATGGGCCATTTCCTCCAAGAAAAGATGGTGGTTATGGTTGGTACATCGTTGAAGAAACAGTTGATGAATGCGAAAATTGTGCTGAGTACAATAGTGGTTGTAATGTCGCTGGTGATGATAGTGGTAGCGAATGTAAGGAATATCCTATGCATATATACTATTATTGGATAAGTAAATATTTTAACAACAATATATATCATAATGGTGGAACACGATGGTTATGTTCGAATTCAATACTCCAAAAAGATGGTAATGGTTCTATTAATATGGATAAGTTAACTAACGAGGATGCTGTTAGACTTATTAGTAATAATCTTTTAATAAAAGAAGAAAATATCTTTAAGATTAATTTCGCATATTTTACCCAGAAGCAATTTATAGAGTTCATTGGTTTATTTGATATGGAAGATGAGAAAATTGATGATTTACTCTCTGAATGGATTATGACAGTTCGAAAAAGTTTTGACAAGTTTGTTCCACAAAGACTTGATTCCCAGATTAATCAATGGGTTTCCAACTATGTATATCAGATTATAGGTTATGTAATTGATGATTTGATATCGAAAGGATTCCTAAAAATGCATGATGAAAAACCTTTGACAGATGGTGTATTCTGTGTTGAAGGTAACTATATTAATCCATAGGACTAAGAGTCTACCTTGGCAGACTCTCGCACCGCAAAGCGTCGCATTTATACGACATCCCCCTATGCATTACGTGTGCATCCTCACGGAGTGTTTTTATTTCATAGAATGCAATTTCCTACTAATAATAGCTCTACTCCCTCGATGTAATAATTTATCGAGGGAGTATTTTATAATCAAATTATACGTTGGTTACTTCCATTATATGGATGCAAATCTATCCCAAGGATATGTTCTAGGTGGCTCCTTTGAAAAGTCTATTTCTTTCTTTTTTAAAGGATGGATAAATGCCAATCGATATGACCATAATGCTATTTCGCAATCCTTATCTGTGCTACCATATTTTCCATCACCTAGTAATGGCATTTTTCGAGAGGAAAACTGAACTCTAATTTGATGTGTTCTACCAGTGTGTAATTTAATTCTAACTAAAGAAATATCACCTTTATCCGTTGTTTTTGCATCTAATAATACGTATTCAAGTGAAGCTTCTTTCACACCTTTTCTTGGACGAGCTACAACAAAAGATTTATTTTTAGAGGAATCTTTAAATAGTAGATCTTTATAGATGCCCTGTGGCTCTTCTGGACAGTTATGGACTACAGTAATATATTCTTTCGTAAAATTACGTTCTGCTATGGCAGCAGATAATTTACCTGTTACGTTAGGATTCTTTGAAAACACCATAACTCCGCCAACATTTCTATCTAATCTATGCACTAAACCAACATATGGCTTTTCATTTTTACCTTTTAAATAATCACTGATTAAGGTTAGCATGTCTTCTCCATCCATTCCATCTGGCTGGGATAGAATACCAACTGGTTTAATACATACAATTAAATGACTATCTTCATATAATATCTCTAACATAATTCCTCCTAAATTTACTAGTAAAAATACAATTCACCTAGCATTACTTAGAACATTCTAGCAAAAGGAAAGCAAAATTGCAAGAAATTGAACATGCTAGAAATATTAGTGAATTACTCGTCGTTATTAGGGTAGAAACCGATAAAATCTAGTTTGAAACATTCCCTTTCCTTCTGATAAGGTTAAAAGTGTAAGCGAATAATCTTTCGAGCTTTCATAAGGTATAAAACCAATAATACTGAATTCATCATCTTCATAACTTACTTTCTCTACCTGACCACCCATCTTAAACAAATCATTCATAATCATTTTTTCGTATCCTGTAGGAGCACTTAAGGTAAAGTATTGCCATGGTTTTAAAACGATTAATTCTACCCCTTCTAGAGCTTTCTTCACTACAAGAGGGGTTAACTTTCTAAAATCTGCTGGAGTTCCACAAACACTATCATAATAGGCATCTAAAAAGGTGACATTTACATCAATGATTTCACAATTATGAGTTCCTTCTTGTAAACCTATTTTAATACCTTCTAGTACTGCATTTTGAAATGATTTTTCTAGATAACCATAGGATACACGGTTTTCGTAATGAAAGCCCGAGCCTAATTCTAATGGTTCTATTTCTAATACAACACCTGCATGATAAAAGTTATTCGGTTCTCCAATCCATATACTAGCCTTGCATGCTTTACTTGGTTGTTCTTTATAAATTGTAATTACATCCTTAAAATAAACCTCTAATTGATACCTAGTTAACAATAAATTCGTTAAAACATCCATTTGAAGTGATCCAAATAGTTTTAGTTGAATCTCTTTCGTTTCTTTAAGAATTATCATCTCTAAAAAAGGATCCTCAACTTCTAATTGCTTTAAGGCATGAATTAATTTTGCTCTTTCTTCCATTATTTTAGGACAAACACTAATCCTTAAAAGGGGTTTTGCAAGTTCATAGGAAGCATCTAAGTATTTATCTCCTAAATAATCTCCACAACTTAAACCATCTATATCAAGTAAAATGCCAATATCACCTGTTACTAAATGATCTGTTGGAAGAACCCTGCCATCTCTTACACATCTTATTGATGTTATGGTTATACTTTCTTCCTTACCATAAACCATTACTTTTTGTCTAACAAACAAAGAACCTTTAAATAATCTAACATATATCTTTTTATGATTCCTTTGGTCCCATTCTATTTTGTATACATAGGCAGATAGTAATTCATTATTATTTGAACTATTATTATTTGAACTATTATTTTTTAAAATAATATCATCTGAAATTTCATATTCTAAATTACTAACAGAATTATTAATATTACTTTGATATATAGTAGCATTCCTATCTACAAATCTTATAGAATTAGTTTCATCAAAAAACACCATAACAATGGAATCAAGTAAGCTTTTAATCCCCATATCAAGGAGAGCAGAACCATGATAAATTGGATATAAACTTCCTGCCTTTACCAAAGCTCTATATAGCTCAAAGCATTTTCTAGCATCGATTTTATCGTCATTCACATATTCATAGAATAAATCCTCACGATATACAATCAGTTGCTCAACAAGGGATGAATGTGTCATATTTTCTTCCTTTAAAACAAAGTCTTTATTTCCACATCCTATCACTTCTTGCATTCTAATGGTTTGCTTGCTTAATTGCTTTGCTATATCATTATATAGACTTTTCATATCCACACCTATTCTGTCGACTTTGTTAATAAACAGTATGGTTGGTATTTTTAATTCTTTTAATTTATTAAATATTACTCTTGTCTGTGGTTGTATACCTTCTTTTGCCGATATTACAAGAACGACTAAATCAAGTACAGATAAAGAACGTTCCACTTCTGCAATAAAATCCATATGACCTGGAGTATCTATCAAATTAATTTTAATATTATTATAGGTAAAGGATACTGTACTTGACTTTATAGACATTCCCCTTTCCCGTTCTAACTCCATGGAATCAGAAATGGTAGTACCTGTATCCACTCTACCCTTTTTATTAATAACACCAGTAAAGTATAAAATACTTTCTGTTAATGTTGTTTTTCCTGCATCAACATGGGCTAATATCCCAATATTTATTATATTCATTCTATCGATCACCTATAGCTCTAAGCCTAACTGGCAGTCTAGGTGATTCTTATAAAGAAGAAAGCGAACTTATCCTAAATGAATCACCTTAGACCTCATGTTGCTTCTTACCATATATGTTTTTCTCATAAATGACCTCCATTCTTCCGATAAAGCAATTTCGCATATCAGTACAATATTCTATTATTTTGATCCACGTTTAATATTAACTGTTTTATGGCTTTGTGAGGTAAAATTATTACTACCTTTGTGTAGAGATTTACCTTTATTCTGCTCCGTATTTAAGAAACCATTCTTTTTCCCCTGTACAAATGAGCTAAAATCTTCTTTTTTCTTTCCCATAGTTACCTTCTTTCCGTGTGTTCTTTACCTATCAATAATTGTTTTCATAAATCTTGTAGTTATACAATGTATCACTGTGGTACACACCTATAAATTTTACGTTGTAATCGTAAAAGAGTTGATTATCCTTATTTAGAACTATATCTGATTTAAAACTATGATCATTTAGAACTTATACTACTATATACTCTTCTTGCTAGAGAACAAAGAGTCTACCATGACAGACCTCGCACCGCAATGCGTCGCATGTTTGCATCGTATATTTGCGTCGCAAGTTTGCGAATTCTTCCTATGCTTTGATTTGCATCCTCACGGAGTGTTTTTATTTCATAGGACATAATTACTATGAAATTTAAAAAACCGCAGTCTACTAAGACTACGGTAATAAGTATACTAAAATCTATGAATCATACTAGTTCATGGATTAATCGTTACACAAATTGCTTTAAATTACGTAGAGGTAGTCTTTTAAACAATATTTTAAATAATGATTACTATAATAATAACTCTTCATGTTTCCTACCTCCTATTTATATTACAACAATTTCATATTAAAACACAATATTCCATCTGTCAAGTGCTTTTTGATATTAATTGATAACATTTTATTACACAGTTTTGATGCGATGGGTATCATAAGGTCCAACATATTCATAACCTAGTCTTTTTGCTAATCCTACTGAGGTTAAATTAGCAGCATCCCAACTAGGATGCAGTCCTAGCTTAATACATTCTAATATTAATTTAGCACCGATTATGTAAGCAAGACCTCTATTTCGATATTCCTCTCTTGTAGCTATTTCAATTTCGATTCCTTTGTTATAAATAGAATAAGAGGATGCTCCACTAACAATTGTCCCATTGTGTAGAATTACATATCCAATTCCTCTAGTTATAAAGTCCTTGGCAGAATCAAAATTATTAACAAAATAACTTGACCAATTTTCTTCTAAAGCTTGCTCATATAAGCCTTCATCTATTTGCCTAATCTCATACTCCTTTGGTAATTCATTCATGATTGCTTCTAGCTTTAATAAATCAAAATCCTTAGCTCTAACTTGATATCGATTAATTTTCTTATAATTCTCTTTATAATATTGTTCTAGTAACCTACCATTGTTTGAATTATTGGATATAATGTATAAGGTATCCTCCTTAACTTCTATCATAATTTTCGATATAAATTCTAGTGCATCCAAGGAAATATCTCCACCAGCAATAAAAAGGAATGAACCTAAATAAATTAGTCCCATACTTGGTTTTATCCTGTCATCAGTAAACCCTCTACCCATATGACCTTCGAGGAAAGAACGAATAACCGTATCATTCATATTCTTAAAAAGTTCTTTTATTATATACATTTCATCTTTTCTTAATTCTATCATTTCTTTACCATCCTTATTATAAATTCATTATTTTTATAAATGGTTTTAACATGCCAGAAGAAGGTTTAACCTCTGTTTTCTTTATTATAATCCATTATAATTAGTATCACTCTATCACATTAACGGTAATTATTAAATACATTATATTTAAAATTAGTATAGCATGTAGTCTATATATGTACAATAAAGATCAGAAGCAAAAGATAAATGGGTTAAGGCCACACGAAACGTGCAGCCTTAAATAGGAATAATATTATGGTAAGCAAATATTAATATCTGGCAATGTAATAAGGATCAATATTATGATATGTTAATATTATCGTTTGGCTGTTTAATAAGAAACAATATTATGATATGTTAATATTATCATTTGGCTGTGTAATAAGAGACAATATTATGATATGTTAATATTATCGTATGGCTGTGTAATAAGGAACAATAATATAACTGTCTTCATGTATTATATCTGATAGTAATCCGTTACTTCTTTTAATTTCGTTAATATAAGTCTGTATGCTATCATACTCTTCAGTTATGTACTCTTTGGCAATTCCCCATAAGGTATCACCTTTCTCTATCTTAACACTCTTCACTACCTTTACACGATCTGATACCTTCTTAGCAGAAACATGAGTTGATATTATACTTATGGATAAAAGTGCAATACTTAGGGCTGTAATAATTGCAATCACAATATAACGATAGCGCTTTAAAAGCTTTAAAATGTTAGCAATATTAAATCGATACATATTAGTAGTCTTGAAATTTGTCATCGTAAACCTCCTATTATAACTTCATCGTATAGTATCTTTCAGTTCTATAATCGAACACTTGTTACGAACATATGTTTTCTTGTTGACTATATTATAATACCCAAACATTTGTTTGTCAATCATTAATTTGTAATTTTTATAGAAATTACGAACATAAGTTTTGCATTCTACTATTTTCTGTGATATAATATGGTAAAGTAATAGATTGGAGGTACAATTATGAGTTATGGAAAGATTAGTGCGAAGCAAAAAGAAATTTTAGATTATTTAAAATCACAAATTATTAATAGAGGATACCCACCTGCAGTACGTGAGATATGTGAGGCAGTTAAACTTAAATCAACTTCTTCTGTTCATTCACATTTAGAAACATTGGAGAAAAATGGATACATACGCCGTGACCCATCTAAACCTCGTGCCATCGAAATTATTGACGATGAATTTAATTTAACAAGGAGAGAACTTGTTAATGTCCCATTAGTTGGAACTATTACTGCTGGACAACCAATTCTTGCAGTTGAGAATATAGATTCTTATTTCCCTATCCCATCAGAATTTATGCCGAACGAAGAGACCTTTATGTTAAAAGTTAAGGGTGAAAGTATGATTAATGCAGGTATTTTTGATGGTGATAAGATTTTAGTACAAAAGCAAAACACCGCATCCAATGGAGATATTGTAGTTGCACTAATCGATGATTCAGTTACAGTTAAGACTTTCTATAAAGAAAAAGGTTATTACAGATTACAACCTGAGAATGATACCATGGATCCGATTATCGTAAATGAATTAAATATTTTAGGTAAAGTAATTGGCTTGTTCCGATTTTTTCAATAATATTTTATTCAAAAATGTATATAGAATTATTATCATAAATATAAAACAAAGTGTGGTCTTGCATTGTATCAATTGCAAAACCACACTTATTATTTTATTATAATTCTTCTTTTGAAATAATAGAACCATCTCTCCAAATTCTTTCTAAATCATAGAATAGTCTATCTTCTTTTGAGAATACATGAACAACGATATCACCGTAATCCATTAATACCCAACTTGCTGAACGCACACCCTCAATACGTTTTGGATGATGTCCATTTTTGCCAAGTACTTCTTCTACATTGTCAACTAAAGCTGTAACTTGAGAAGCATTGGTACCATTCGCTATGATAAAGTAATCAGCAATAGATGAAACTTTACCAATAGAAATCACCTTTATATCTTCTCCTTTTTTATCTTCTAACGCTTCATAGGCTAATTTAGCCATTTCTTTTGAAATGTCGGTCATAATAGTCCCCTTTCACACTAACTTTATTTATAGTAATTATAAGCATCCATTGTAGTTGTATCAATTACATTGGATTTGGAATTTAAATAATTAATCGTATTGCTTAATATTGCTGAAACCGTTTTATCTAAGTCTACAAAAGCAAGTTTCCTTATTTCTTTTAAATTAGGTATATGAGAACTCTTTCTTCCTGGTTCTATATAATCAGCTACATACACTATCTTTTCTAACGTACTCATATTTGGTCTACCAGTGGTGTGATAGGTTATTGCATTCCATATATCAGTATCGTTAACATGATAGTTTACTTTGGCATAGTATGCTCCTAATTTTGCATGTAGTAAAAATGGTGCCTTTCTTTCATATTCAGATATAGTAATATTGTATTTTTCACATTCCCTAAGAAGAACATCATCGGATAGACATTTTGCGCAATCATGTAATAATCCAGCAACTATCGCTTTCTCTTCATCACACTCATGTACAAGTGCCAAGGAAAAACACATATCCTTTACACCTAGTGTATGAATAAATCGACGTTCATTCATAACTTTAGACACGGCCTTCTCTATTAAATCAATATCATATCTTTGATTTTCCATTGTTTCCTCCAAGATACTATTTCAGATTCATATATAAATTATATTTTTTATTGATAAAGTTTTTCTTTCTTTATATAATCTTCAACTTCTTTTGGAACAAAGTATCTTATTGACTTTTTTTCTTTGTTTAAATCACGAATTAAACTAGACGAGATATCCATATTTGGTGATTTTAAATAAATAATCTCACCTTGATACATTTTCTTTAGTTGATCAATTCGATTCATTAATTGATTATCAGGTACATGGTCCCTACCAAAAGCTACTATCTTTGTAAGCTTTAAAATTTTTTCGGGTTCCTTCCATTTATCGAATTTAAATAATGAATCTCCACCTATTATAAAATAATAATCATTATCTGGATATTTTATCGTAAGGTCTTCTAGGGTATCTACCGTGTAGGTGAGTCCTTCTCGTTCTAATTCTACCGATGAAAATTTAAAATGAGGATTACTCTCAATCGCTAGTTCAACCATATGAACTCGATGTTTATCGTCTAATATCTGTTCATTTTGTTTATGTGGTGGATTCTTTGATGGCATAAACCATACTTCATCCAGCTCTAACTCATAATAAGCAATTTCCGCTATCATTAAATGAGCGATATGAATCGGATTAAATGTACCACCCATTATACCAATCTTACTCATTTTAAATTCTCCTTGTTATACATAATCAATCGACATCGTCCCTAGAAAACAAATAAAAATTAACGAGTCAGTATGATTATTTACTTTTTTTTACAACAGGTAACTCGATTTTCTTTTTGTCCTTAGATGGTCTATATAATACAATTTTTTTACCAATTACTTGTACTACTTCTGAGTGTGTTCTTTCAGCTAGAATAACTGCAATCTCTTTTGGATCATCAAGGCAATTTTTTAAAACATTTATTTTAACTAATTCTCTTGCTTCTAGCACTTCATCTAGACCCTTAGTAAGCTCAGGTGTAATACTTGATTTACCTACCTGATATACTGGATCTATGTTCATTGCTAAGCCTTTTAAATATGCTCTTTGCTTACTTGTCATTACTAGTAATCTCCTTTATTTGTAATAATCAAAGTGGTGACCATACATACGAACTGTATCACCTTCTTGGATACCCATAGCTTCTAATTCATCTAAAATTCCACTTGTCTTTAAGAATTTTTGGAAGGATTCAAATCCTCTTTCGGAATCAAGATTGGTATAAGCAAGTAAACGTTCAATTCTTGGTCCTTCTATAGCAAATTGGTGCTCCTCTTCTTGAACAATGGTATATGTTTCATCAAGCATATCAACATCATCAAGTACAAATTCTCTTTCAAATACAATAGGTGTATCATCTATACTATCAAGTAATTCCTTTACATAATAGAATAATTCTTTTATCCCTTTACCGCTAACTGCAGAAATTGGAAATACTTTAATTCCTTGAGGTTCAAATTCTTCTCTTAATTTATTTATTGCTTCTACTTCATCTTCTTCATATAAAACATCTAACTTATTGGCTGCAATTACTTGAGGTCTATTTGCTAAATCTTCGTTATAAGCATGTAATTCAGAATTGATTTTTTTTATATCATCAATTGGATCACGGCCTTCGGTTGAAGCCGCATCTACCATATGAATTAATACTTTTGTTCTTTCAATATGTCTTAGGAATTCATGACCAAGACCAATACCTTGAGAAGCACCTTCTATTAATCCAGGAATATCAGCAAGTACAAAACCATCATTACCTTCTAAATCAACAACGCCTAGATTAGGTGTTAAAGTTGTAAAATGATAATTCGCAATTTTAGGTTTTGCATTTGATACACGAGATAATAGTGTAGATTTACCTACGTTAGGAAATCCAACCAAACCAACATCCGCAATTACCTTTAATTCTAAAGTAACATTAAGTTCTTGTCCTGCTTGTCCTGGTTGAGCATATTTTGGTGCTTGCATGGTAGCTGTTGCATAATGTTGATTACCTTTACCACCTTTACCACCTTTTAATAATACTTCTCTTCTATTATTATGAGACATATCTGTAATTACTTTTCCAGTCTCAGTATCCTTTATAACGGTTCCTTCAGGTACTTTAATAACTAAATCTTCACCATCTTTACCTGAACATTTCTTTTTACCGCCTTTTTCACCATCACTAGCGCAGTACTTTCTTACAAAACGAAAATCTGATAATGTATTTAAACCTTCATCAACTTCAATGATCAAATCTCCACCTTTACCACCATCGCCACCATCTGGCCCACCGGCAGGTACGTAGATCTCTCTTCTAAAACTTACATGGCCATCGCCACCTTTTCCGGAACGAATATATATATTAGCGCGATCTGCAAACATTATTTCACCTCTTGTTCTATACACGGGAACTACTATCCCTAATTCTAAAAATAAGTTACCAAAATTTATTTCAATATTTTTATTTTATTATTATAATCGGATTTTATTTAAATTACAACAATATGCGAAAAGAAAACCCTAAATTCATGATTTAATCAAGAATTTAGGGTTCGTAATCATCTCATATTAGTTGGATTCAACTGGGTAAACAGAAGCTTGCTTCTTATCTCTACCTTTTCTTTCGAATCTAACAACACCGTCAACTAAAGCGAATAAAGTATCATCTCCGCCACGTCCAACGTTTTTACCTGGATGGATTTTTGTTCCACGTTGTCTGTAAAGTATGTTACCAGCTAAAACAAACTGTCCGTCAGCTCTTTTCGCTCCTAATCTTTTGGATTCGGAATCTCTACCATTCTTAGTAGAACCAACACCCTTTTTATGAGCGAAAAATTGAAGGTTCATCTTTAACATAACCTACACCTCCTTGAATATTCAGCTACAGAATTCCACTTAAAACTCTGCTATACAAATTTAATATATTCCTGTCCATAATTCTCCATTATTCCTTGTAAACCAAGAACTAAGGAGTTTAATAACAAACTAGACTCATTACTAAGCTTTGAAATAATTTTGAAATCTATTTGCCCTTTTTTCTCGTTTTCCTTATAATCAAAGGTATCTGATGTAAAATGCTCTATAGAATTCACAGTATTAATTATTAGTACCGATACAGCTGCACATACAATATCTTCACCACGGTCGGCATAGCCTGCATGTCCTACAGATCGAAAACCAATAACTTTACTTTCATCATTGCGATAAATCGATATTTTTATCATTCTATCTTACCAATCGGTATTAAGCGTTGATTTTTTCAATTTTAACCTTAGTATATGGTTGTCTGTGACCGTTTTTCTTGTGGTATCCGGACTTTCTCTTGTATCTGTAGACAATAACTTTTTTGTTTTTGCCTTCTTCAACAACTGTTGCTGTAACTGTTGCGTTTGCAACTGTAGGATTTCCTACTACTAATTCACCGTTATTAACTACAAGTACTTGATCAAATGAAACAGTTTGACCAGCTTCAAGACCAAGTTTCTCAACTTTAATGATATCGCCTTCGGCTACTTTGTACTGTTTACCACCTGTTGCTATAATTGCGTACATATGGCACCTCCTATTATCATTACTCGCCAACTATGGTGTCTGTTTAAAAACAGCACTTTAAAACCTCGTTGTGCGGCACACTAAATTATAATAGCATGTTCGGTAGGAATTGTCAACAAAATTTAAAATAAATTTCATTTGTATACAAATCTTTATTATCTGCTAAAAAATATATTTATTATACTGAAAAATACTGTTTCTATATTATAGCTATTTTATAATTATTGCTATTTTATAATTATGCTATTTTAATATTATGCTACTTCAATATTATGCTATTTCAATATTATGCTATTTCAATATTATTGCTTCTAGCTATATTAGTTTTTATATTAGTTTTTATATTAGTTTTTATATTAGATTTTATATTAGTTTTTATATTAGTTTTTATATTATTATACTTAATAATTTTATTAAAATAAAAGTATATACTAAATGCCTATATATACTTTTATTTTTCTTTTATTATCTTTTTGATATTTGCTTATTTATTTCTCATCATTTTATTATCTTTTTAATGTCATCTTTATTGCTTTTATAACTTTTTTGCATCCATAGTCTTCCAAAGGTTTCTACTGTCTACTATAAGTTCTTACTAAATATTCATATTCCTCTTTGTATTCATCATAACTATCATCGTATTTACTTAGTAATTTAAGAACCATATCAATAGATGCACTACCTTTATACTCACTATCCTTTAATAACATACCAAAAGCTGCTACAGAACTAGCAAAGGAAAGGGTTTTTGGCATTTCACTTCTATAGATAGAGCTATCTAATGGGAATGTTAACAGCTTACTTTCATTCTCATCCGGTTCTTTATATCTAATTTTAACATTCATCCATTCCTCACTGTTTGTATAAGTGCTCTCACTATACTTTAAATCCGATTCAGGTATGTCATAATCAGAACTAGCCTCAATGATTTCATATAGTGCTGTCACACTGTGCCCTGCACCAATGTCTCCAGCGTCCTTTTTGTCATTATCAAAATCTTTATTTTCTAATTGACGATTTTCATAGCCAATTAATCGATATCCTTTAATTTGTCTTGGATTAAATTCAATTTGGAGTTTAACATCCTTAGCTATGGTAAAGAGTGTACCACCTAATTCTTCTACTAATACCTTCTTTGCTTCCAAGATAGAATCAATATAAGAATAGGTTCCATTTCCATTGTCTGCTAAAGCTTCTAACTTATTGTCTTTTAAATTACCCGTACCAAAGCCAAGAACTGATAGAAAAACTCCGCTTTCTCTTTTTTCTTCGATTAATTTGGTTAGCTCACTTTCACTGGAGATACCAACATTTAAATCTCCATCCGTTGCAAGGATAATTCGGTTATTACCACCTTTGATAAAGTATTCTTTTGCTAAGTCATACGCCTTTTTAATACCTGCTTCACCAGCAGTACTACCAGATGCTTCAAGACTTTCGATTGCGTTTGCAATCTTTCTAGTTTCATTTCCTCTTGCACCTTCAAGCACGACACTATCAATGCCTGCATAGGTAACAATGGATATTCTGTCATTTTCATTCAAATTTTCTGCTAACATAATAAAGGCTCTTTGCATAAGTGGTAATTTGTCAGGTTCATTCATAGAGCCTGATACATCAAGTAAAAATACTAAATTTGAACTTGGTCTATCACTTAAATCGATATCTTTTCCTTGTAATCCAATTAATAGTAATTTAGCATCTTTATTCCATGGACAATCGCTTGCTTCTGAATGAATGGAGAAAGGAAGGTCATCTTTTGGTGATTCATAATTATAAGTAAAATAATTTATCATTTCCTCGATTCGTACTGCTTCCTTTGGTATAGCCATTCCATCTAATATCATTCTTCGAATATTACTATAGGATGCGGTATCCACATCAATAGAAAAAGTGGATAAGGGCTGTTCTTTCACTGATAGAAAGGAGTTTTCTTTCACATCCTTATATTCTTCGCTATTGTAAGCATTCCTATCACCCTCATCTGTATTCATAAAAATTGCTTCTTCATCCAATACGAAATCATAGGAAATGGATTCTTCTGTAGTTTCTATGATAATGCTTTCATTATCACTTTTAGAAGCTTTGGTATTACTATCTTTTACTTCACTAGAATACTGGGCACTTCCTGAATCTTCAGTAGATTTTTTACATCCGACCAATGCGGTTAGAGCAAAGATTATAACAAGTATAATACTAATAATTGATTTCAATTGTTTCTTCATAGTACCCTCCTACTAATCTATATTATATAATTACATTGTTATAGATTAGACGAAGTGATATGATAAATAGTTCCTAATATTTAGAAATAATGTTCATTAAAATATTAAGCTATAACTACATTCTAAGACTAATAATCTTAATAGAAACATGAAATTAGTTGGCGACTTTATCTATGATAATTAATCGGTTAAATCACAGAAGCTACCATTAATATATTCGCCTAATTCCTCAGGATTTAATATAAGCTGGCACCCTCTTACACCAGCACTTATGGTGATGGTATCAAATAATATAGCCGTTTCATCAATAAAGGTTGGGTATTTCTTTTTCATACCAATTGGAGAACAACCTCCACGAATATAACCCGTTAGACCTAATAATTCTTTTACATGAACCAACTCAACTTTCTTATCTTCTACAATTAGAGCCGCTTTTTTTAGGTTAAGCTCTGTATTAACAGGAATAACAA
>JAFAEB010000093.1 GCA_023424235.1 Bacillota bacterium | reverse complement strand
GTTGGGAATGGGGCGAAGAAGCTTTGTTATGAACTAATTGATTTGGTGAATTTAGGTGAACAAGAAAATTCATATGTGGATGAATTATCAAGAGGGATGAAACAAAGGTTATGTCTTGCAAGAAGCTTAGTTCATAATCCTGAATTATTAATATTAGATGAACCTGCATCAGGTCTTGATCCTAGAGCTAGGGTTGAAATGAAGCAGATTATAAAAGAACTTCATCAAAGAGGGAAAACAATATTAATTAGCTCACATATACTTCCAGAACTTGCACAAATGTGTACACATATTGGTATTATTGAAAAAGGTGCTATGGTTGTAAGTGGAACAGTGGATGAAATTCTTGATGCGAGGGGAACGAGAAGGCCTCTTGTAATGAATTTTATGGAAGGACTTGAGCTTGGCTTAGAGGTATTAAAGGAAAATACACTAGTTCAAAACATTATAATAAGTAATAATAATGTTTCAGTTATCTTTAAAGGAAATGAAAAAGAGGAAGCATATTTACTTTGGTCCTTAATTAATAAGGGTGCTTTATTATATTCATTTACGAGAGAAGAAAGTGACTTAGAAGCTTTGTTTATGCAGCTTACTGATAAGGAGATGTAAATGAGAGGAAACTTTAGTATGAAAGGTAAGGGCAGTATTATGAAACTAAATCCAATCTATCAAAAAGAACTAAAGACCAGTGTAAGAACCATGAGAACTGCCTTTATAATACTTGGATATAATGGTTTGTTGGCTTTGTTTGGATTGTTTGCCTTTTTTATTACCTTTCGTTATGATGCAAGAGATATGGGAATTATTCAGTATGCAGATATATTAGACATCTATGCAATCATAGCTGCTACGGAATTCGGTCTCGTATTATTTGCGATACCAGCACTCACGTCTGCATCCATATCCGGCGAGCGGGAAAAACAAACCTTAGAAATATTGCTAACGACAAATGTATCTCCTTTAAAAATTATTACTGGTAAATTAGCATCATCTATAAGTATGATGGTGTTACTTGCCATATCAAGCCTACCTATTCTAGGTCTCGTATTTTCAATTGGTGGGGTCTCATTAAAAGACTTACTTGCTTTTGTATTATTAATTATTGTAACAGCTATATTTGTAGGGAGCATTGGAATGTTTTTTTCAACTTTATTTAAGAAAACAACATTAGCAACCGTATCCACATATGGTGCATTATTATTTTTAACACTTGGTACACTTGCTATACTCTGGGGAGTTTCAGTGATTTATGAGCTAAATATGCCGGCCATAACTACACTTGATACTGTATATAAAGAGAAGGCGGATATTGGGAATGCATTATTACTATTGGTGGTAAATCCTGCAATTACTTGCTTTTCTATGATAGAATCCCAAGTAGGAACAGGAAGAGAATTGTATAATTTATTTGATAACTTTGGTAGAGTAGAGGCAAGTATGTTTAATAACTGGTTTTATATCAGTATTGGGGTTCAGTTATTCATATCAACGATATTTATTTTATTGTCAGGGAGATTATTGAATCCACTAAAGAAAAAGCGATAATAAGAAGAGTTATAATAAGAAGATAAGCGTAAATTAAAATGAACCATCAAAACTTAAGTAACAACGAAGGTGTACTTATTGTTGATGGTTCATTTTAAATATGTAAACGGAAGAAGAATAATATAAAGTTATTATAACATACTTTTCGAGAAAAGGTAGCTTTTTTTAAAATTAATTTAAAAAAGATAAAATTGAGTAAAAAAGCTAAGAACTCCCCAATGTAATAAGGGGATTTTTTGCCTTAATTTAGATAATCTCGTATTTTTTTTGAAATCCTTATCTTATTATATATTTTGGCATATTCAATATCATCAATATCATGTATGTAATTTTCAATATAGTCTTTACTTAATTTTGATTTAAGGCAGTTGATTGCTTTGTTATAAGCGATTGCTGCTTCGATTTCTGTAGGGTATCTTCCTATTATATAGTCTCCATTAATATTTATTTTTGCAGTATAAATCACCTTTCCATTACAAATGGATTTTTGAACACCGTAATAAGGATTTATTACTTCTATATTAGAATATCTAAAATCAAATTCATCTCCATTAATAAATCGGTAGTCTCTTCCCTTAACAGAAAAATTACGGATTCCATAACGAGATAAAACATTTATCTGCATTCCATAGTCGGAGACAAATAGATAACCACCTCGTTTCATAATTTTGTGATGAGCATAAAAAAATAAATCATCAATATCAAACTTTAAAAGAATAGTTTGATCTAGGTAGTAGATAAAATATCTATCTTTTAGGTAGATAGGAGTTTTAATATAAATACCATTATCTCTAAAATTATGTAAGGTAATCCATTTATCAAAAGGAATGCATTTATCAATGGAAATTAAGCTTTCATTTAAATTTTGTTCAATAGAGGATAAGGATATATCATGGCCATTTGTTTTTTGCTTTAACGGATAATGCTTACTCATATAGTCTTTTATTTTATATCGATTTAACCTAAGGACATCTGTTGCGATTTCATAAGCAAGATTTGCATAAACAACAGAATGAAAGCCTCCTAAACTAATATGCTTACTTTTGTAGGTAATGGAGGCACGATAATATATGCTACCATCCTTTTTATTTGTTTTATATACACCTGGTAATGACATATCAAACACCTGTATCTTTCGCATAATTCTACACTAATTAAATAGATTTTATACTAATATAAGTAATTTTGCAAATAAGATTGTTTTGGGTCAGGTGTCAAAAGTTATTTTTAATTGATAGGTAAGGTTGCTTTAAACACAAAGTAAAAGTTTCTAGGTTCAAAGCAATTATTAGTTGTTCTAATTCTTTCTTTATTATACGGTATTTAATACTTGAATTAATGTTATAGATAATCAAATATTGGATATAATCTCAATTAAGTGATGTAGTGAAATCATTCTAGTCCAATAGAAAAGTTTAGTTAACATAATTCTACATGTCTTGAATGGATAAAGGTCTAAAGCCTATTTATCCTAGGCTATTATTACTATTTCAAGATATTACATAAATGTTACAAAAATATGTACAAGTTATACCCTAATATCTTATAATAAAGTGGTAAAACACAAGTTTTTTAGCTAAAATCAGGATATTTTTTGAACTGGTTGAATAAAATGATAGAAAGGTGTGAAAAATATTTAATAAATAGTTAATATTTAGTTAAAAACACTATGTGCAAATTTAATAAGATATTAAAGAAATCATTTTTGAAAATTGTGCAGTTGTGCAGTGCTAGGTAAATACTGTTAAAAAAAATATGTTGTATATACCAAAATTAAAGATAGCTTATTGACAGCGACTTCTTAAATGATATAATGCATGTTGAGCATTTTTGAAAGGAATCATTTAATTTTTGCTCCAGGCTCTATACCTAAATATGTGTAAGACTAGGTTAGAGTGATAATAAAAAAAGAAAAGAGGATGTATGTATGCTAAAAATACACTCGTTTCTTCATAGGATGAAAAAGTCTTTATGCAAATTATTACCACAAAGCATAGTAAGATATAAGAACCAAATGGCAGTAGTCTCGTATACCATGGCGACTGTATTGATTCTTATTAGTCCAGACTATATTTACGGCACGGGAGATGGCAAGGCGATAGCAAAAGCTGAAATCACTCATTTTGCCATAGGTGAAACTACCTTTGGTAATTTCCTAAGTAGTATAGAAGAAGAAACAGATAATGAAGCAGTAATACGAGTCAATGATAACAACCCAAGTAACAAGTTCATATTATACGATTTAAAGAGTGGTGAAATACCAAATGAAACAAAACAATACTTAACAGGAGAGTTTGTAGAGAAAGCAATTAATGCATTTTCAAAGTCAGAGAATTTAGAAAATGAAAATACTATGACTAGCCTAGAAGAAAGTAGCAAAGCAGATTTAACAGATACAAAAGAAAATAGTATTATTAGTTCAAAACTAGCACAGGATGAAAATTCAGAACCAAATGAAATAAAATTAGCAGAAGAAAAAGATGAGAAATCAAAAGTAGTGACTTCCGAGAAAAAAGTAAAAGATGATGAAGAGAAAGATAAGGCAAACTCTAAAACAGATAGAGCCGATGCCAAAGAAGCGGATAGTAGTGAAGCGGATAAAGAGAAGTCAGAAGATAGTAAAAATGCGATTGAACTAACAAAAGACGAAAGAGAGATACTTGAGAGAATCGTAGAAGCAGAAGCCACAGGTGAGGATATTAAAGGGAAAATATTAGTGGCAAACGTAATATTGAACAGAGTGAAGGATAAAAACTTTCCTGACACAATCAAAGGTGTAGTGTTTCAAAAGGAAGGAAACACATATCAATTTTCACCTATTAAAGACAAGAGATATTGGAATGTAAAGATTTCAGAAGATACTATCACAGCAGTTGATAGGGTAATGCAAGGAGAAGATTACTCCAAAGGAGCATTATATTTTTCAGCAAGAACGAGAGCTGATAAAACCAGTATGAGATGGTTTGACAACAATTTAAAGTATTTATTCAAATACGGAGGGCATGAATTTTTTAAAAACAAGTGATGATGAAAAACACTTAACGAAACGGGTTGTTAAGATGACAAAGAACAAAAGTAAGACGAAAATTAAAGGCTGCCTTGTGCAGCCTTTCAAAATTTATAGGATGAGAAGGAATGAACCGGGAGTTCATTCTTTTTTGATCATTTTCTCAGGTAATATATTTGGAGATAAAATATATAGAAGTTAATCGTTTGAAGTTAATATGTTTGGAGATAGAAATGTATAGAGGTTAATCGTTTGAAGTTTAATATGTTTGGAGATAGAAATGTATAGAGGTTAATCATTTGGAGTTAATATGTTTGGAGATAGAAATGTATAGAGGTTAATCGTTTGGAGTTAATATGTTTGGAGATTAATTATATTGGCGGTTAGGATGTTTCTAGATTAATACATTTAAGGTTTCGTGACTAGAAACTTATACTTTAAGATTTGAAAGTTTTATAAGTTTTACACTTTAAATGATTAAATTACTGTTGTGTACGCAAATTAAACATGATATAATACAGAAAATTTAAAAGAAAACTAATAAATATAAAAAAGGAATGAATGCTTATGAATCTAATGTATCAAAGTACCCGAAGTAATAGTGAACAGGTAACAGCATCGATAGCGATATTAAAAGGCCTTAGTAGTGATGGCGGATTATTTGTTCCTACATCCATACCAAAATTAGATAAGACCTTAGAGGAACTAAAAGATTTAACTTATAATGAAATTGCATATGAGGTAATGAAACTTTTCCTAACTGACTTTACGCCTAGTGAATTAAAATCATGTATTGAGCAGGCTTATGATGATAAATTTGATACAAAGGAAATAGCTCCTTTGGTGTATGCAGATGGAGCATATTATTTAGAGTTATTCCATGGTTCCACCATTGCATTTAAAGATATGGCACTTTCCATATTGCCTTACTTACTAACAACTGCAGCGAAAAAAAATCAGATAGAAGATGAAATTGTAATACTTACAGCCACCTCTGGTGATACAGGTAAAGCTGCCTTAGCAGGATTTGCAGATGTAGATGGTACAAAGATTATAGTATTCTATCCAAAAGATGGTGTGAGCTTAATTCAAGAGAGACAAATGGTAACCCAAAAAGGTGATAATACTTATGTAGTAGCCATCAAAGGAAACTTTGATGATGCTCAAAGTGGTGTTAAAGCCATGTTCAATAATGTTGAACTAAATCAAAAGCTAAAAAATAAGGGATATGTATTTTCCTCAGCAAATTCTATTAATATAGGACGTTTGGTACCGCAGATTGTATATTATGTATATTCCTATCTAAATCTTTACAAAAATGAGGAAATTAAATTAGGTGAAAGTATTAACGTTGCTGTACCAACAGGTAACTTTGGAAATATACTTGCAGCGTATTATGCAAAGCAGTTGGGACTACCAATCAATAAATTAATTTGTGCATCAAATGATAATAAAGTATTGTTCGACTTCTTTGAAAGTGGAATTTATAATAGAAATAGAGAATTTATTTTAACAACATCTCCTTCCATGGACATTTTAATTTCAAGTAATCTAGAACGCCTAATCTATGAGGTTTGCGAAAAAGATTATAAGAAAACTTTAGAATTAATGGAATCCTTATCAAAGACTGGAACTTATGAAATAGACGGTACGATGAAAGAGAATATGAAGGACTTTATAGCTGGATATGCTACTGAAGATAAAACAGCTGAAACTATAAAATCCTTATATGATAAAACAGGTTATGTCATTGATACCCATACAGCGGTTGCTTCAAGTGTCTATAATGAATATAAGTTGGCAAGTGGTGATGATAGGAAAACTATCATAGCTTCTACCGCAAGTCCATATAAATTTACTAAGAGCGTAATGAGTGCAATTGATGATAAATATAAGGCTATGGATGAACTTACTTTAGTAGATGAGTTATCTAAAGTTTCTGATACCAATGTCCCACAAGCAATTGAAGACATTAAAACTGCTCCTGTGCTACACACAAGGGTATGTGACATGGATAAGATGCAAGAAGTGGTGGAGGAGATATTGAAGTAGGGTAAATTGCTTTATTAATATATAAATTGCTTTATTTATTAAATTGAATATTATTTGATTTAATGAAGCAAGAAATCTATGTATAAAATATGTCAAATTCAATAAAGGATAAGCGTGTTCCAGTAGGGGTTCTCCTATTGTAGAATGCGCTTTTTTCTTTATTTATCAGCTGTTTCAAGGATTTCTAGAGCAAATAGTTTATGGGTAAAGTAATACCGTGACCGAAATATTACAAAAAAATAAACCGATTGTGACAAAACCATGACATAAATTTGACACAAACAAAGTGCATTATATAATCAAGTCAAGTGCGAGGGGCAAAAAAATAGTCAATAGTACACGACTTAGATATAGTCTATTCCATACAAATTATAATTTAAGCAAACAAGGTTTGAGTCTGTTATGAGTTAGTGAAAAATTATCCAATTTCTTTGACGTGAAACATTTATACATTATAAGTGAAAATGTGTCAAAATCAAGGAGAAACGTTGATTTTAACTGATACATACGGACTATAAAAAAAGTAAAATTATAGGTAAAAGGACTTGACCTTTTGTTTGAATATTGTTATAATCATCTTGTTATTGGAACGATTATATTTATGTATGTCTAGGGGTGACCTGTGACATAGAAGAATATAATACCAAACCATATATTTTAAGGAGGAAGAAAAATATGAAGAAGAATTTCCTAAAGAAATTAGCCTTCACGATGGCATTTGCTACTGTATTCACAACTTTAGCACCTGCTGCAGGCGTATTCGCTGCATCTAAGCCATCTCTTAATGTTGGTAAAAAACTTACTTTACTTTTAGGTACTGAAAGAGAAGAGTTTGATATCAATGTTAAAAACAAAGTAAGCGGTTCTAAATACGAATGGACCACAAGCAACAAAAAAGTTGCTACAGTTGACAAAGCTGGTGTAGTTGAAGGTCAAGCTGTTGGTAGCGCAAAAGTAACTTTAAAAATTACTTTACCTACAAAGAAAACTGCTACATTATCTACTACAGTAGATGTTAAAGACAACATCAAAGAAGTTGCAATCAACAATGCTCCAAAAGAAGCTCTTAAAGTAGGTCAAGAATATGACTTCAACAGAACAATCGTTGAAACTTTTGGTGGAAACACTAAAGCTCACAAAGGCGCTGTAACAAGATGGTTCTTAAATGACACTAAAACAGCAACTATCAATGATAGTGGCGTATTCAAAGCTACTGAAGTTGGTGAATATGAAGTTACTGCAAAATCTTTCCAAAGCGTTGCTAAATACAATGAGTATTTAAAGAGTGGCAATGCTGAATTAGTAACTGCTACATCTGAAACAGTTAAAGTGACAGTAGTTCCTTCAATTGTAAGTGTTGCTCAAAAAACAGCTACTAAATTTGAAGTTGTTTTTGATGCTAATATGAAAGAACTTGTTAACAAAGATAACTTAGTAATTACTAATAAAGCTGGTGTTAAACTTTCTATCGTTAAAGATGTTAAGTTCGATGATGCTGGTAAAGTAGCTACTGTTGAAACTTATATTAACTTAGTTGATAAAGAAGTTTATACAGTTTCTTACAAAGAACTTGCTAAAGAATTTGTTGCATCTGTTGGTGAAATTGCAACAATAGCTATTACTGAACCAAGTGTTGTTGCTTACAATCAACCTACTGACGTTAAAGTAAAATATTTTGACGCTAATGGTATTGAAGTAAGTGGTAATAATGCTAACTTAGAAGTTAAAATCGTAAGTGGTAATGGTTGGGTAGATCCAAGCACTAACAAGATTACATTATTCAACATCGGTGACTCAGTTACTATCAAAGCTACTTACAAAACAGGTAAATTTGATACAAACTGGAATGAAATCGTTCTTACAAGTGGTGAATTTGTAGTGACAGCTGTTGAATCTTTAGCAGCTACTACTAACGCTATCAAAGTTTGGACAATAGCTGATGCAGGAAAAGTTGCTAAAGATGTTGATTATGCTAAAGTTGTTACTTCTCTTCCTTTAAATGCTGTTAATACTAAAGCAATCTATGTTAAAGGTGTAAATACATCTAACAATGATGTATTTGAAGGATTTACTTTTGAATCTACTGATACTAGCAAATTAATTGTTGACCCTAACACTGGTAAATTACTACCTGTAAGCACAGGAACAGTTAGTGTTATTGTTAAAAATGGTAAATATCAAACTGTTATATCAGTAACTA
>JAFAEB010000087.1 GCA_023424235.1 Bacillota bacterium | reverse complement strand
GTTGTAGATAAAATTACATTAGCAGATTTAGTAGATAAGCAGATTAGTCTTACTGGAAATGACTATGTAATATAAGATATCAAAAGCACATTATTACTAATGCTTAGAAAACCATGATAAAATAACTAGAATCATATATAATAAGGACAACTATGTAAAACACCTCCCAAAGTTTCCGAGACGCCTTTGGGAGGTGTTTTCCTATTTCTTTAAGAGTTACATGCGTACTTTTAACAATCATATCTACTTATTTTATTTCAACAAAGTCGTCCGCTTCCACATCAAATTGATACATGGTGCTTCCATCTGTTGCAACAAAGAATACACCCATATTAATCATTCTATCACCTGCTTTTGCAAAAGCATTGATACCATAACATTCTTTACCTTGTATAACAGTAGTCCAATCATCGTATATAATTGTATACTCTTCTAAGCCAGCTGGTAAATTAAGCTTTTCCTTTGGCAATAAAAGTAACTTATCTAGGGCATCCTCTTTAGAAAATACATCATTTATATTATCGTCTTCACTACTATTATTGCTATTACTTTCATTGCTATTTGCATCCTTAATCTCCTCTACACTCGCCCCATTTAATAAGGGGTGTTCTTGTATGGAAAGGACTTTATTATCTTCTAAGATACCTAGTTCACCAGTTACTTTATTTACTAGAATATTTGGCTCAATTGCTTCCCCACTACTACTAATAGAAAATTCATAATAGTTAAGTTTTTCAATTACAATATCATTTATATATTGTAGGAAATAACCACGTTCCTCTAGTTTGCTTAGAATTAGCTCCTCAGCCTCTTCCTTGCTAACTATTTTTTCTTCTTCAATTTCACTATCGTCCTCCTCATCATCCACCATAGGCGTAGACGTTGGAGCTATAGTAGGCGTAATGGTTGCTTCCAGATTACCTACATCTTCTTGATTTACTTTGTTATCATTCTTCTTCTTACAAGCTATAACACTAAGCGCTAAAACAAAGCAAATAAGAACATAATAAATTCGTTTCATAAATACCATCTTTCTATTACTAGTGTAAAATTTATAATGCTAATCGATAGATATTTTCAATATCCTTTGTATTTAACTTAACAAATCCACCTATCGTATCATCACCATTTAAGCCAATTTTACTAGCAAGTAATGTAATATCTTCCTCTTTTGCACCTAATTCCCTAAAATTAATCGGCATTCCAATTGAGCTTAAAAATCGCTCTAGGCGAGTAATACCTAAAAGCGCAGTATTTAATGGATTATCATAATCCATATGACAGCCCCAAACATTGATTGCTAATCGTGCAAAACGATTTACATCATGTTCTACTACATATTTCATCCAAGCTGGAAAAATTACTGCAAGACCAGCACCATGAGCACAATCATAAAGTGCTGATAATTCATGCTCAATTACATGACTAGACCAATCTTGATCACGACCAACACCAACAATATTATTATGAGCAACCATACCTGCCCACATAATATTTGCTCTTGCTTCATAATCATTTGGATTTTTAATAACTTTTGGTACTTCTTGAATCATTGTTAATAACACTGCTTCACATAATCGGTCCGTTACTTCTACATTTTTCGTATTGGTAAAGTATCTCTCAAATACATGAGCCATAATATCTGTTGCACCACAAGCTGTTTGATAAGCTGGCAAAGTCATGGTTAACTCTGGATTAAGTATTGAGAACACTGGACGAAGGTGATTACTACCAGCACCACGCTTTAACATTCCCTCTTCCTTTGTAATTACCGTATCTCCAGAACCTTCACTTCCTGCTGCTGCAATTGTTAACACTGTAGCTACTTTTAGAGCTTCTGTAATTTCTTTTCCTTCAAAGAAGTCCCAGAAATCGCCTTCATATGGTGCGCCAGCTGCAATCGCTTTTGCAGAGTCAATCGCACTTCCTCCACCTACTGCTAAGATAAAATCTATGTTATGTTTTCTACATAAGTTTATTCCTTCGTATACAAGTCCACTTCTTGGATTTGGCATTACTCCGCCTAATTCAACAAAAAATAAATCTTCCTTGGTAAGGGATTCTTTAACCCTGTCTAATAATCCAGAACGCACAACAGAACCACCACCAAAATGAATTAAGACTCTACTACCACCAAAACGCTTAACAAGGGATCCAGCTTGATTTTCTGTTCCTTTACCAAATGAAAAATAAGTAGGACTGTAAAAACTAAAATTATTCATTCTAAAACCCTCCATACAATATAAAATTTATGTTATAACTTAAAGTTTTAAACTTTAACATTATATTAACCAAATATAACCTTAAGTATAATAAAACCATAGCTAGTAAATGGAAGTATCAAATACTAACCAAGCTTTTATTACTTTATAGCTTATATTCCTATACCATATTATAACTATACAATTATGGCAATATGAAGTCAAGTTTTCCATATATTCATAATAATTCCTATAATAATTTATCGAAAGAATACCCCCTATTATACTAGATAAAAGGAGGTATATCAAAAATTAACACTTATTTAATTTTAAATAATTTTGCACCATGAACCCTTACATCTTGGCATAGGATATCCTCTTTATTCTGAATTATTTCACCTGTCCATAATTCTTCAAAGGTCTTTCCAATAAAACGATCAAAATCAATATCACTGGCACTTACTTTCATGTTTCTTACTTCATCACTTAAGTTAAAGAGAGCTAAATAAGTTGAGCCATCTTCATTGTCCTTTGATACCCATATCGCCTCTTTCTCATCTCTCATGATTTGTCTTGCACCATTAGAATTCCATAAAAGATGCAATACTTTTTTATTCGTTAATAAACGAAGCGTCCAATCATCTAGCTTAGTCAGTTCTCCACCCATCATCATTGGTGAACGAAAAATTGACCATAAAGTCATCATTGTAATTTGCTCATCCTTAGTAAAATTCGTATATCTCTCATGTCCAAAACCCTTTCCTAGATATCCTAGAGGTAACATATCACAGTCAGGATAACATCCAGCTTTCACATGGTTTTGCCATAGTTCACAACGCTCAAACATATTTTTAAGAAGTGGCCAATGATCCCAGAAATCATCTGTAATACGCCACATATTTGCATACTTTTCATAATGCCATGCTTTATCAATTAAAGCTGGTCCAGGTGATAAGCTTAATACCATTGGACGATTGCAGTGCTTTATCGCATGATGAAGCATTTCAATCTCTTTCTTTGCAGAAGCTACATCATATCTTGCTATATCATCACATTTTATATAATCTACTCCCCATTCTGCATATAACTCAAATATAGATTTATAATATAAAAGTGCTTCCTCCATATCTGTGTTTACTCCATACATATCTGGATTCCAATAACAAATGGAGTATGGATTAGCAATTTCATTGGCTGTTTTACTAGTGCCTAATAATTTTGAATGATTGTGTGCTGCTTGTCTTGGTATACCACGCATAATATGGATACCAAATTTTAGTCCTAAGCTATGTACATAATCTGCTAATGGCTTAAAACCTTTACCATCTTTTGAGGATGGAAAACGGTCTGGGCATGGAAGTAATCTTGAATACTCATCCATCTCCATCTTCCAGAATGGGATATATTGATGTTTATTTCTTTGAGTACCCGCATCGTAGGAATACCATTCAATATCTACTACCACATACTCCCATCCAAATTCTTTTAAATGAGCAGCCATATAATCAGCATTGGCTTTTACTTGTTCTTCATTTACTGTCGTATCATAGTAATCATAGCTGTTCCATCCCATTGGTGGGGTAACAGCAAATTTATTCTTATTCATACGCACACTCCTTAAGCAATTTATTGATTACATCTAGTTTCTATAAAAAATTATTTAGTACTTTAAAAAACCTTAATATGATTGTATTATATAAAGGACTACCGTTAATGACAAGAATACATAACTGATATTGGAGGGTAATTTTTTGATGCATATTAATCTTGCAACCTATGGTTTTTTAAATTATGATCGAATCGCAGAAGAATCTCTTCAAATAATTGATTTAGGTGTAGAGAAAAGAGTAAATGAACAGTACTACTACGATAATAAGAATCGTAACTATGAAGGATATTTATTTCAATATTCATTAGAGGGTTATGGTATCTTTGAATCAGCAAATCAAAAAACGAAATTAATAAAAGGAAAAGCATTTTTCATAACCTTTCCAGATGAAAGTTCATATTACTTACCAGAAGAAATTGAAGACAATCCTTGGACCTATTTTTATATACATTTTAAAGGTCCTGCAGTTAAGCCTTTTTATAAACGTATCAAAGAATTAAATAACTCTATTATCTCCTTAGATTTAGATAATCCACCCATACGTATGTTTTTTGAACTTTTTCAGTTAGTACATAATCATAATAAATTAGAACCTTATAAAGGTAGTGAATGGCTCTACCAATTTCTTATATCACTACTAAAAAGCATCGAGTTTCCAAGTAATCTAAAGCGAAGCCCTTGTGTTTTAGAGGCAATTCATTGGATGCAAAGAAATTATTCTACTCCTCAAAATATTGAAGATATGTGTAGAGTGATTGGTGTATCCATCTCCCATCTAACAAGGCAGTTTGATAAAGAACAAGGAATCACTCCTATTAAATATTTAACAAGACTACGTATTGAACATAGTATGTACTTACTACTTAATACCGATATGACCATTGATTCTATAGCAAAGAACTGTGGTTTTGCATGCGGAAATTATTTTAGTAAAGTCTTTAAAAAAATGCTACATTTAACTCCCCATGAGTATCGAAGACAACATAGAATCTATAGTACTTAGAAACAAACAGTAAGGAGTCATATAGTCATATGCTCCTTACTTTCTATAAATTCTTAATAAATGGTTCGATTTAACTTATCACCTATACCTGATTTACGATAAAAATAGGTATTAACCATATCTCTCCACTCAATACTGCTTTCTAGTTGCATCTCTAAACGCAATGATACTCTATTATAAATACCTTCATCAATAAGTCCATCTAATTGCTTCCATTGTTCAATCATGTTCTCAACTTCCTCTACTCCTTCAAAGTGAGTATCATAAATATGTTGAATTAATGTCTTTCCACTTTTAAGCATATAATCATAGCTTACATAGTGGAAGAATAATAATAATTCTTCTGGGCAAGTTTCCTTATTTTCATACATGGATGCATTTGCTTCTAAGTACTGTGTCGTATAGCCTGTTCCCTTTGTAGTTCGGTCGACACCAATCCCTTTATGGTCTGCTCTATGATAGGTTCCCCATTTTGAGTACTCATATCCTTCGATATTAGGACCATAATGATGTGAAGGATTAACCATCCAACCAATTCCTAAAGGTGAAGTGTATTTTTCATATGTAGCCCAAGAATCTTTTAGAATCTTTAATATAATATCGATAACTTTTTTCTCATTACCAAATGTTAATTGAATCCACTCATTCGCAATCTCTTCCCCTGTTAGTTCGGTATTAAATAATAATCTTCCAAAACCATACCAGTTACATAAAGCAAGGTCATGACCAGTCCAATTATAATTATTTCCAACGTTTGCTACCGCAGTAATACCACTGTATTTCATTGGAAAGGTTTTGCCAGAGACGATATCTTTTACTTTAGCAAATTCCTCTTTGGCATAGGTATTAAAATCTAATACCTCCTTCCACATAGGAACTAGATAGCATACATGTTTTTGTTGTCCAGTATACTCTTGGGTAACTTGAAACTCTAAAATTACATTGGTATTTTTCAATGCACCAAATAAAGGAGAAACTGCTTCCCTTACCTGAAAATCCATTGGACCATTTTTAATCTGTAAGATAACATTATCATCAAACTTACCATCTAGTGGTGCGAAATGATCATAGGCTGCTCTTGCTCGATCCGTCTTTCTATCTCGCCAATCTTGCTTACAATTATAAACAAAACACCTCCATATTAAGATACCGCCATGTGGTTTTAATGCCCTAGCAAGCATATTGGCACCATCACTATGAGTACGATTATAGGTAAATGGACCAGGCCTAAACTCAGAATCTGCCTTTACAATATAGCCTCCAAAATCAGGTATTCTCTCAAATAATTCGCTGCTTTTATTCCTCCACCATGCAATAACTTTTTCATCAAGGGGATCTGCTGTATCTAATTCACCCATATCAACTGGAGCAGCAAAGTTAATACTTAAGAAAAGTTTGATTCCATAGCTTGTAAATATGCTAGATAGTATCGTTAATTTATCAAGATACCTATCGGTGATTAAATAAGTAGCTGCATCCTTTACATTTACATTATTTATGGCAATCCCATTGATTCCAATGGAAGCACACAACCTAGCATAATCATAGGTTCTTTCATTAATAATGATTTCATTATTCTGAAAGAATATGGAGTCTCCAGCATATCCTCTTTCAATGCTTTGGTCCATATTATCCCAATGATTTAACATACGAAGAGGATTACTTGGTTTTTCAAACAGATTCATATCTTGTAAGGATTTACCCAATTGTAGATTTCGAAGGAAAGAAAAAACACCGTATAAAATTCCCACTTCACTGGCGGAAGAAATCTCTATATTTCCCTTCTTATATGTAATCTGATAGGACTCATCTAAAAATGTGTCCTCTTTATCAGCCTTATTAAGACCTAATAGGATTGCTCCTTTATCATCTTCATGTAACTTATTTGAACTAATTTTCTCCTCAATTAAGGCAATATTATAAAGCCCTAAAAAAGCTTCTTTTAATTCTTTCATTGCATTTTGAATCACGATGCTATTATCATTTGAAATAATTTTAGTAAGTCCTATAACATCCTTATTATCTAGTTTCTTATTATAATTTAACCAAGCACTACTCCATTTCATATAGCTTCTCCATTCTTTATTGTGTAAACATATTCTTAGATTTTTCAATCCCTGGTAGATTAAAAATCAAGAATACGCAACAAAGCTTCTTTTGGTTTATGTTCTATATCAAATAATAAAGGCCAATTCTTTCTTCTTGGCACTGGGAAATAGTCAAGCCAAGTATAGTCATCTGCAATTCCCCATGTAGTTACACATTCGATAATATCCTTATATTCACGGAATACCTTAAAGAATTCACCATACACTTTTGCTTGTTGCTCTAATAGCTCCTTAGGTGGAGTAAGTAATGCATTTCTATCATTAAATTGATATAAGGATACATCCATTTCTGTAATATGAATTGGAATATTTAAAGTAGAATAAAGTTCAAAGGTACGCCTAAGTTCATCGATACTAGGATGATATATACTCCAATGACATTGCATTCCTAAACCATCAACTGCGATTCCCCTATCTAACATATCCTTTACGGCATTGTATATTTTTACGCGCTTACATGGGTCTGTTTCGTTGTAATCATTATAGAATAACTTTTTACCAGGTAATAATTCTTTTGTCATAGTAAAAATGTGATCCATAAAGTCTTCACCAATGATAGATAACCACTTCGTATCTCTTAAATTTATATCTGTTTTATCTTCAATTGCTTCATTCACAACATCCCAACAATCCACATCATAACGATTACCAATTAGAGCTATATGGTTTCGTATGCGCTCTAATAATATTTCCTTTGTAGCATTTTCAAAAATCCACTTTGGTGTTTGATTATGCCATACTAATGTATGACCTCTAAGTATAAGTTTATTTTCTTTTGCAAATTCATAAATTTTATCTGCTCTAGAAAAGTCGTACTTACCTTCTTCATTACATACACTAGAATACTTCATTTCATTTTCACAAGTAATACTACTAAAGTGTTCCTTTAACAAATCAGAGTAAGAATCAATGGTCCTTGCATTAACTGCTGCCCCGATGTGAAAATAATCTTTATATTTTTCTTTTAAACTTATCATAATACCCTCCAATTTTGTGCTATAAGTTTCTGCTATTATTCTGGTTTTAATATATGATATTTAAATTCTCTAAAGAAAGCCTTACCACCTATTTCTTTTGTGGAAAAGGCAAATAAACCGATACGGCAACCAGTAAAATGGTCTAACATAAAAACTAATTTGTGTTTAATCCCTAGTTGTCTCCATTCATTATTATCATAGTAAAAGAACTCTACTACATCAGCGTTGTTTACAAAGTTTGCCCTTAACTTTAATCTAATTTGTGTTGAATGCATCGGAATTCTTGCATATTCTTTTGCAGGAGAACAATCTCCTCCAGGCTCACCCCAGATACCATGACTTTTGTCTAGTTCTTTTCCTTGCATTACTACATAATACTTACCAGCTTCTTTTGTTAGAGCGATAAAACCATAGCAGCCTTGCAATGCACAGATTCCAGCTAAGTCACCATCCTTTAACTCGCTACCCTCAATTGTTATTTCACCTTCACAGATTGGTCCTGTCATTCTCTGGGTTAAGGTGTTAACGCCTTGACACACATTCACACTTAGTTTACCTGTTTCGATAACAAGTGCAGAGGGCTCTCTTTGTATAGACCATAGCTTATTATTGGGAATGTGATTCCATTGCCAAAACTTTTTTAGCTCTATCTTTCCATTGGCATCAGGTATGTATGAAAAATCATCGTCTCCTACTAGTGGCTCATATTGATGAAGAGGCCTAGTACTAGTTACGGATAATAACTTAGGAATCTTTTCGTTAATTCCAAACACGGGGAAATCATTCTCCCAATGAACCGGTACTAAAACAGGAATGCGACCGATTGCTCCATGATCTTGGAACAGCATTGCATACCATTCTCCACTGGGTGTATCAACGATCCCTCCCTGCGCTACACCAGAATTAAAGTAGTCCATATCGTCATCTAATACATCTTTTCCGCTAAATTCTCCTTCTAAACTGTCCGAATAATAGCAAGCCTCAACCCTTCGTTCACTACCATAATTTAACCAGTGAATAAGAAAAACATAATACTTATTATTAATTTTATAAATATGTGCTCCCTCATATCCTAAGCGAACATTACCTTTGTCTACAATGATAGTACGGTTAAGTCCATTTATTTTAGGACCACTTAAATCAGCCTTTAATTCAGTTAAATGAATTTCCCTGTTACCATATACAATATATACCCTTTCGTCATCATCAAATAAAAGAGAACAATCATGATAAAAGCCTTCAATATAGCTCTTTTCCCAAGGTCCTAATATATTTGATGATTGATATAGATATGTTTTCCCTGTATCATTTGCTACAAAGCAGACATAGAATTTATTTTTATGGTAACGCAAAGATGCAGCCCACATTCCTTTGCCATAAATATTTTGCCCGCCTTCTAAACGTTGTTTTGGTGTATCTTCAATTTCCTCACACACATAACTTAGGATTTCCCAATTCACCAAATCAAAGGATCTAAGTATAGCAACGCCAGGCATAAAATGCATGGTTGTACTTAGCATATAATAGGTATCCTCCACACGTATTACATCTAGGTCTGGAAAATCTGACCAAATAATTGGATTTTCTTTTTCTATTCTATTCTCAACCATTTTATATCCTCTTCTTTAAAAGCATTAATTTAATGGAATATCTTTACTTAAGGCTACTCCCCAAAATGCTGGTTTTTGAATTACATATTTATCAAATAACAATGGGTAGTTTGGAACTCCTGGCTTACTTAACCAAGAAGTAGCATCCGTAATCCCCCAGAAGGTAACATTTGTTATATTAGCAGCTTCGCTTTTCTTTAAGTGTCTCATTAGGGTGAAAAATCTTTTATATCTAGATGCTTGTTTCATCAGTGACTCATCACTATTATCTGTTAAGGATACGTCTAACTC
>JAFAEB010000050.1 GCA_023424235.1 Bacillota bacterium | reverse complement strand
ACTGTATTCTTATCAATAGGGGCTTTAAGAATTGCGAAAAAGCAGTCTCTTGTACGAAAATTGCCTGCTGTTGAGACACTTGGAGCTGTTTCCGTCCTTTGCGTTGATAAGACTGGAACAATTACCTTGAATCAGATGTCTGTTCAAGAAATATGGGCATTTCATGGAGATAATAAGGAACTCATTACTGTCATGGGACTTGGCTGTGAAATAGATGCATATGATCCGATGGAAAAGGCTATGTTAGATTTTTGTAATTTGCAGGGTATTAGTAAGGAAATCTTATTTCAAGGGAAATTGATAAGAGAATATGCTTTTACCAATGAAGTTAAAATGATGGGCCATGTATGGAGCATTCAGAATGAAATATTAATTGCAGCAAAAGGTTCACCAGAAGGGATTTTAGCACTATGCAATTTAGACTTAGAATCACGAGAGCTTATAGAACATAATATCGATGCAATGTCCCAACAAGGACTTAGAGTGATAGCAATAGCTAGGATGAATCCAGGAAAAGAGGAAGAAATTCCAGAAGTAATAACGGACTGCTCATTTAAATTTCTTGGACTTATCGGCCTTTGTGATCCTCCAAGAGAAAGTATAAAAAAAGATATAGAAATCTGCACAAGAGCAGGAATACGTGTTGTAATGATAACTGGGGATAATGGTATTACTGCAGCATCGATTGCTAAAAAGATAGGAATGGCAAATAGTGATTCAATTATAACTGGTGGAGTAATAAATACGCTGAGTGATGAGGAACTTCGTCAAAAGGTAAAAATAGTGAGTATATTTTCTAGAGTTGTTCCAGAACATAAGATGCGTATTGTAAAGGCATTGAAAGAAAATGGTGAAATTGTTGCGATGACAGGCGATGGTGTAAATGATGCACCTGCGCTAAAGTATGCAGACATAGGAATTGCTATGGGAAAACGAGGTAGTGAAGTTGCAAGGGATGCTGCTGACATAATCCTTATGGATGACAATTTTACGACCATTGTTGAAACAGTAAAAGATGGTAGGAGAATTTATGACAATATAAAAAAGGCAGTAGGATATGTTTTTACGATTCATATTCCTATAGCGTTAGCCTCATTATTAGCCCCCCTGCTAGGAATTTCACCATCTGCAGTATTTCTGCTTCCTTTACACATTGTACTTCTTGAACTAATCATAGATCCAACCTGTTCCATCGAACTGGAAAGACAGCCAGCGGAAGATGATATTATGGACAGAAAACCTCGTAATCCAAAAGAAAAACTGTTAAGTCCAGCTTTGTTTATAAAAAGTGTAATTCAAGGGTTAGTGATATTTATAGCATCTTTTGGAGCGTATTATACTTTATTAGACAATAATCAAGAAAATGCACCAACAGCCAGAGCATTAGGTCTAGTTATTATTATGATATCGAATCTCTTTTTAGTTCAAGTGAATAGCTCAAATCATGATTACGCAGTAAGTTCCATACGAAGACTTATGAAAGATAAGCTTATGTGGGGAGTTAATATAATAACAACAAGTGGTATATTACTAATACTGTATTCACCGCTGGCAAATATCCTAAAACTTAAGCCACTATCCGCATTACAATTCATTTCTGCCATTTTAGTAGCTGCTTGTGCTGTGTTTTGGTATGAACTTATAAAATTAATAAAAAACGTTAAGGGTAAAGTTAATGTAATTAAATATTGTGAAAAAGATGAGTCGTAAAATAACCCTCTATCAAATGCAGAGGGAGGATGGCATTTGGAAGTTACAAAATATTGACTAAGGATGTTTTTCATGATATTATATTATCAATTGAAATACCCGTGAGGGAGTAGTTAGCGTATTATACGCGACAAGTCAACATACTGAACGAATCGTTCTGGCTTGTCTTAAAAAACGAGACTCATGTATAACTTTTATAGCTATACATGACTATATTATTAAATATGCTCAAGTATATGCTCGTAAGAGATATACTTGGGTTTTTCTTTTGACAATTTACATATTAAAGGAGAAAATATTATGAATCTACTGGAGCTTTTCTTAATCGCAATTGGACTTTCTATGGACGCATTCACTGTAGCCCTATGCTCCGGGCTTACAATGAGAAAGGTTACAATAAAAAAGGCCTTAATCATCGGTTTATACTTTGGATTTTTTCAAGGCTTTATGCCACTGATTGGTTATTTACTTGGAACACAATTTGCTGACAAAATAGTAACTTTCGATCATTGGATCGCCTTTGCTTTACTTTTAATTATTGGTGGAAATATGCTTATTGAAAGTTTTAAAAATGAAGGATGCAATGATAGAGAATGTCCAATTGGAAAATGTCCAGATAGAGAATGTCCAGGTGGAGAGCGGCCAGAAAGAAAAGAAGTTTCTCTAAAACCAGCGGATATGCTACCTCGTGCTATCGCTACTAGTATTGATGCACTAGCTGTTGGGGTATCCTTTGCATTTCTTAATGTTAAGGTAGTACCTGCAGTCCTCTCAATTGGAGTTACTACTCTATTAATTTCTATGGTTGGAGTAAAAGTTGGACATGTATTCGGCTCTAAATTTAAATCAAAAGCAGAACTTTGTGGTGGCATTATTCTAATTTTAATGGGTTTTAAGATAGTATTAGAACATACTGGAATGATTAATTTTTAAGGTAGTATAGTTAGAAGTCTAAATACGAAAGGGCTGTTGCATGACTAAGTTAGTTATGTAAGAGCTCTTTTTTAATTCACAAAATCAGTAATATGGATTTCGAAAAAACAAAAAATGTTATAATTAGGTCTGCAATTAACACAATTATACAAG
>JAFAEB010000045.1 GCA_023424235.1 Bacillota bacterium | reverse complement strand
TTGTATCCCTCTGTATTAATGGATTCATAATTAGCTATTTTTTTAGAATGCATTGATATAATAGCCATATAATCATCTCTATGTTGTACTACTTTATCCATTGCAGAAAATCCATAGAATCCTGTATCTATTTTAGCTGCTACAATGGAATTATCCTTTAATATTTCAATACACGCTGTTAGTTCTCTAGGCCTTGTTAATCTAGCTAATAGCTTTTCATCTTGAAGCAACCAACTTTTTACGACTTGCTTTATTTTTATTGCTATATCAGGTGATAGTGAATTTGACATAACTGCAAGTTGTCCAGCACTCGTTCTATATTGTGCTGTTTCTCTCGTGATACTTCTTCCTGATACTGCATCAATAATTGTTCCTGCAAAATGTAGGGGTATATAGTTTTCCATTAATATAGCATCGTAGAAGCAGTCTCTTTCGTCTCCATACTTCATTTCAAATTCAGTGGCAACTAAGATAGGAAGAACTCTACTCATAGCAGATATTAATGCAGAGCCATAACCACCTGTATAAGCATATGACGTATGGTCAATAAAGGAACCATCTTTATACCATCCATTTCCTGAGCTAACATATCCAAATAGATCGCTTCCAAACTTATTCTTTAAGTTCATTAATAGTGTTTCATCTTGATTTAAGATAGCATAATACATGGTATTTAATCCAATATCTGCTAGGTTAGCACTTGTATAGGTACCCCAATCATTCGCTTTTTGATAGGATAAAGCATCCATATACAATGCATATCTTTCTGTGGTAAGTTCTTTGTGATCAAATAGTAAAATGATTGTAGGTAGAAGTTGCGCTGGTACGCCAATTCTATGATCCCACCAATTACCATAATAAATAACCGAGCTACTATTCTTAGCAACCTCACGACCATACCATTTATTTGTTATCATAAAATCGATTGCTGATAATACTTCTTTCACTACCGCTTCATTTTGATAAAGATCTGTTCCATTGCTTTTATATGCTTGTACTAATTTAAATAAATATTGAAAGGTTGTAGTTAAATCTGCACTATTTACATTGGAACCTGCTGCTAAAACTGGTTTAATCCCTTCAAATATTCTATCTCTAGTTACATTTGTTGAAGGAATTAGCATATTCCAATAACGATTCGCATCCACATTTAATTTATCTATATAAGTTTTTACTGCTTCGTTGGATAAATCAAATGTCTCACTTGGCATTACACCTAATACTTGTTCATATGCTCTATTATATAATACAGAGAAACCATTCTCCTTCATTTCTAAGGTTATGTTAAAGGTTTTACCTTTTGCACCTAGTGTGTCTACTAGAATGTTGGTTTGTCCATTTCGTTTAATTACCCTTATATTCGAATCTGCGCTGGTCACTTCATATGTACCAGTTAACGTTATGCTTACGTTACTTTGCATCTGAGTTGGGTCCGAAATTCCAATAGTTACACCCTGTGTTGTCTCTTTCATTGTAACAGAAGAAGGTCCATTTGAAGATATTCCATTAACACTTCCTTCTGACCAGAAATTATAACCACTTACATTTAATGTTTTTTCTTTAACAGCTTGTACTATCTCTGTATTTGATAGAATTTCGATATCAGGAGATACCTTATAGCTACTAGTCTCTTCCTTACTTAATCCTGGCAATAAAACATAGCTATAGGACTCCATATTAGGTGTAATTCCATGATCAATTGCAAGGCTAAGGTAGTTTCTTGTAACTGCTATAGCAGCTTCCGAAGTTTCTGCTATGGATGAATTAATATCTCGAAAGCTTCCTGTTCTCGCTTCTCTTAAAGCTTTTATAGAAACTTCTTCAGGAAAATAATATCCTATGGAATCAGTTCCATCTACAAGATTACCAGCTAACCAAGCATGACTTACTAAGTCAAGTGTCTTTTGCTCACCGAATTCCTGGATTTCTGAAATTCCATTTATTAATATTGTATTATCACCATTAATTTTACGATTTTCAACGATAGTTTCGGTACTTTTATGTTCATTGGATGTTATTCCTGCACCGAGAGCTACAACTTCGTTATCAAATGTAAACCAAGACTTTTTACCAGTTAGGCTACTATTCTCTATCTCAAATTCCATACCTACACTTCCATATAAATCAAGAACCAAGGAACCGCCAACCCAATTTTTTGTACTGGTATGTGCACTCCAAACAGAGCTTATCGTACCTTCCGTATGATCTGTCGTAATACCTGGAAGTCTCATTGGATCTACCGTAGGCCAAAAATAATCAGAAAATTGTCCTTGATCACCATTATATAGGTATAGTGCTCCGTCTGACATATGATAGCCTTTTAGATTTTCACCATTTCCATATTCGAAGCTACCAGTACGATTAGAGTACATACTAATTCCTAATGAGAACTTATCTGTGTGATGTACTGCTTTATCCATGACAGAAAATAATTTAAAATAAGGAGTACCATCTGCTGCATTAATATTTGTATCATTAATAATATTTTTAGCTTCAACCATCTCACCCACTGACATATTGGATAAGTAGGTTACATCATACTCCATAGCTTTTTCTAGATGTTTTTTTACGAAGCTTTGTATGTTTGATTTCATTTGTTCTGGTGCAGTAATAGACAATAGTAAAGCTCCTTGTAAGATACCTCTAGCAGCTGTCAAATCAGTTCTAGAAGGCCTTGCAATTCCTCTACCACTAACCATATCCATAATGACACCATCACGAAATAATGGACGATAACCATTCCAAATCCACTCATAAATATTTACTCTATTTGGATCTACCACTTCCCATGGAGTATTATTTACAAGGAATAGTATTTTTTCCATTCCCTTTAATAGGGTAGCTCCATAACCTCCTGTATAGGCAAGATTACTATGTTGTATACAAGATCCGTCTTCATAGAAGCCATCCCCTGATGTTACATAAGGTAAAGCAGTACTAATCGACTCTCTCGCTAAACTAATACCTTTACTATCCATAGAAATGATAGACTTAAGAGCAGAAACTAGTGCAGTGTCCATTAAATTAGCACTCGTCATATCCATTTTACCCCAACCTTGAACCTTGTACACATAATATGGACTTTCATTAAATCTATTTAATGTTTTAGCTTCACGAGCAATTAAGTCTTCCTCTAAATCATCATACATAAGTATAACAATATTTGCTAAATTTTGTGGCATTCCTATTTGCCAATGCCACCAATTGCCATATAATTTTGTCTCAACTGCATAATTTTCATTATATACATTTACATACATCCATTCTAATGCAGCTACAATCTCATCCTTTAGTTCGATATTTTGATAATAAATAGAGCCTTTTGATGCATAGGCTAAAGCCATCCCATATATACGTTCAAAGGCTGTATTAAAACCTATTGAGTCCAATGCATTGCTGGATGCCTTATAGAAAACTGTTAAGTTTAAATCACTCCATAAAGTTGTTCTTGTATCAACACCTAAGGGCTTTTTAATGAGTGTGTCAATATATTGTGTTGCTGTGGTATCTACCATACTCATAATACCTATATAATCTGTGTCTGTTGCATCGTTAAAATTGTTACCTGTTAAACGATCTGACCATTGTTTTCTTAAGGTGTTATATACTTCACGTAAAGCTATATCCTCTACTACTACAAGGCAAGATACCTTATAATCTCCAAAGGCAGCAGTTATGGTAGCACTTCCTGGTGCCATAGCTAATAGATTCGCTTTGGCTCCTATACCTTCAACAGCAACTACATTAGGATCAGTTGATGTATAGGTAACTGCATTTAAGTCAATGGTATTGTCATCGCAAGATGTTACTAGTTCGAAGGATTCTGTTGGTGCCATAGCTACTTCAGTTTCATTTAAACTTATTTTTGGTATACGTACAAGTGATGCGTCATCAACCCATACCGTACCTGTTAAGTATTCAAAAAATAGTTCAAGACGAATACGTCCGATGTCAATGGACTCATTTAGTTGAACTGGGAGTTCAAGGGTTGTCCAACCATCTGTTGTTCCTTTTATTTTAGGACTTGTAGCATAGGTAGTTAAAGTACTATTATTCCCAGTACTTAATGGGCGATAGGTTTGGAGTCTTAGATATACTCCAGTTCCGCTTACATTTTCAGTTTTAACTTTAACGGAAAACACATAATTACCCTTTAGACTCATATTATCCACATTAGTATATATCTCAAATCTTCCGGTATTATCACCAGAAGTGTATTTTTTGGATTGTCGTCCATCATAAAAAACCTCTCTATCGAATGAAAATCGAACAGAAGTAGGATTATTAGTCGGTACTTTAGCAGCCCACATATCATTCCAGCTTTGAGGACTTAACTTATCAACCCACCAATTAATTGCTGACCCAGTAGCCACTTGAATCGCTTCAAAGCTATTATTATTCCCCTCTGCAAGATTTACTAAAGCATTGCTATCACTTAATGGAGCGAATAAAGCTGCATCCATATCTACTAAAGTATTATTTGTAGCATCGCCAACACTAATATCCCCATCTACTACTGCTTCGTCTGCTACTATCTCATTCTGATTTTTTGTTTCATCTGTATCTGTGATTACATCCGTTACTATCCCATCTGTAACTACTTCACTATCTTGTGATAGTCCATCATCAACGATAGCTTCATCCTCAATAATACGATTCTCCATACTATCAGGTTCAGAAGTTACATCCTCTCCATCATTTAATAACTCCTCTAGTGTTAAATCTTCTTCTGCCCCCATTACTATAATTGGAGCAATACTGTTAACAACGAAGCATGTAACTAATAATAATGAAATCACTTTTACTTTTAGCTGAAATAATTTTCTCATACCTTCCTCCTTAAGTTGTAATTCAATTTAATTTTAACGACCTATTTTGACATTGACCATAAGCCATTTCATAACTTTATAGGTTATATTTATCATAGTTCGAAAATCATCTTGTTATTTGGCCAAATTAGAAATATCTGAGATTCCTATTACGAAGATCCATATATCGAACATAGCATTGGGATTAATTACTATTACTAAGCCAAAATCGTCACTTATATGCTATACTTTGAATTAGCTTTCATAAAATGAAGATTTGAAGCTAAAATAAAAATTTAAACTTTGATATAAAGAATAATAGTCAAATATAAAATTTAAGCTTGAAGATAAAATTTAAGTTATAAAATTTGAGCTTTACTTTATCGCATTTAAATAAATGCTAAATAAACTTAAAAACATGAAACTTTTTCCTGTCAAAATGAGTATTGATAGGTGAAAGGAGGTCTTATGAAGGATTGTGCAATCATAAAAAAATTAAAACAGAATAAAGAAGAAGCCTTAGAACTACTTATGGAGAAATACGCCTCTTATGTAGTCACGGTAGTATCTCGGGTTGGAGCTAGTATGCTTCGTGTGGAGGATGTGGAAGAGATAACCTCCGATGTATTCTATACGATTTGGAAGAATCGAAGTACATTAATTGAGACCGATACGCTGAAACCTTATATAGGACAAATTGCAAGAAATATGGCTAAAAGTAAGAAATTTAAGTGTAGGGTCTATGAACCTTTAGAAGAGGATATTGAAAATAAAAATTCTATGAATATTGAGGAGCTTATGCTTCAAAAAGAACAAATTACGTTTTTAAAGATTTTTATTGAAAAACTAACATATCCAGATAGAGAAATTATAAATGCATTTTATTTAGAGGAGTACAAATTGGATGAAATAGCATTGAGATATCAGATACCGTTATCCACTGTAAAATCAAAGGTATACCGAGCCAAAAAAGCGATACTAAAAGAATTTATTGCAGGAGGTTATTAAAATGAAAAAAGTAAATAATGGATATAAAAAATATTATGAACTACCTAAAAATGAAGTGCTATCAGAAGAAGAAAAACATGTAATTGAATCTGTAAATATGAAACGTATACATGATAGGACGATGAATCTCATTCACAGCGAGGAACAAACAAGAAGCTTACCCTATAAATTTAGCTTTATAAAAGCCGCAGTTATTTTACTTGCCTTTATTGGTATTGGAACAGCTACTGTATATGCTTCAACAAACACTGTAGTCAAACAAGTTATAGGGAATTTATTAAATATAAATCAAACTGAAATATTAACAATTGGGGAAGTAATCGAAAATAAACATTATAGACTAACTGTTCATGAATATGTTTCAGATTCTCGTAATGGTACTGTTATTATTTCTATGGAAGCCCTAAGTGATATGGCAAAAGAAAAATTTAAGGAGAATAATAACAATATATTGCATGAACTAGATCATCTAGGTGCAATCGGCTATGGCATGGGATTTATTGATGAGATGGAAGAAGAAAATATTAAATACTTAAAAATAAGTTTTACGGCTAGCAGAGAGGTTGATTACAAAGAGGGATTAACGTTTACTATGGAGGGAATGAAAAATAGAATACGCATTCCTATTATAAAAACAACTCCTCTATTTGAGAAAGAATTAAATATAGTAGAATCCGATAAATATCATGTTAATTTCCATAAAATAGAGTACTCCGAATTAGGTTTTGCTCTACATGGCACTGTTGATGATAAGAAATTGAATACAAAAGAAACTCCATTAGATAACATAAGTATTACTATTGATTTTTTAGATGGTGAGAGCATCCTTTTTTATTCTAGTTACCAAGAGACAAGGAATAAACCGAAAGATGATAATTTAAAAAGTAGTAATCAGATTGAAGCTCCAAATCATATCAAAGGTGATGGTGTATCATCAAATACTACAAGCTACTCAATAAATGATCAAATAAACATTTTTCATGAAGATTGGTTTAGTGGTGCAGGTGGAAGTTTCGACGATGGTAGCTATGTTTCTATATTTTCATTTTCAAAAAAGATGGATTGGTCAAAAGTTAAATCCATTACAATTAATGAAGTACTAATACCAATGAATAACTAATCAATAACTAAGTAATCAGATAATAAGTATTAAATATGTACTCAATAAATGTGTAATCAATAAATATGTACTCAATAAATGTGCAATCAATAAATATGTAATCAATAAATATGTAATCAATAAATAAACTCGAGAGCAAGTGGATATCTACTTACCTCTCGAGTTTGCTATATGATTCATTGTAAATATTTATTACAGTTTAACTTATCTTTCAGAACTAATGTTAATTTGTAATCTATTTTATTTCTTATTCTTGTCTTACTTATTATTCCATTTTATACTACTTATGATTCACTTTTTATTTTACTTTCCCAATTCTAAGCATAATACATTCCCAAGGATAATTCGTACTGGTAACTGCCAATAAAGAATTGTCATAGCTTAACAGACTATTCCAGCTACTTGCGAATCCATCAGGTGTGTCAAAAGGTTCTGTAATAGGCAAAAATTCATTTCCCGATGAATCTTTTGAAATCATTACTTTCATTTTAGAAAATGCATCCCCGTTATTGCTAGCATCTTCATCAGTTTGAAAGGATACTAAAAGTCTACCATCACTTAAGGTTACAATATAAGGAGCTCCTGCCTTTTTATTAATTTTGTTAGGTATATAAATATCTTTTAATGGACCACTCCAATCCATTCCATCCGGTGATAGCTTTAGTTGAATAATGAATTCATAAGAAGGATGAAGAGCTGTAGATTCAATTACTAGTCCATAGGATCCATCTGCTAACCTGCATAAGACTGGCATCCCATCTCTTGAATATGTCTTTGTTCCATTTGATGCTATGTATTTCCTACTCCATGAATCACCAGTCCAAATTTTATACTCAATATTTTGTTGTCTATTGTTTTTTACTACATTTAAACTATCGTTCGCATAAAATACAGCAACTTGATCCCCAATAAATTGAAATTGAGGCTCATACACTCCGCCCTTTCCCTTTTCCTCCGCTACGATGGAGTGTTCTATCCAAGTACTCCCTCCATCTTTACTTACATTCACTCGGATAGAAGAATAGTATTCCTCACCTTCCATTACGTTAGCACGATAAGCTAGCCAAATGTCACCGTTATCTAGTTCTATAAAATTTGCATTGGCACAATCATACTCAGGATTGTTTGTCCCTTTATAGCCATCCAAACTCCATGTATAGCCTCCGTCTTCACTAGATACTATCTTAATAACCGCCCTAGCACCATCCTCATTGGTATCAAATCCACATAATATTCTACCATCTTGTAAAAGATACAATCTTGGATACCAAACGCCTCCTCTACTAGGCTTATAAACAAGAATCTCTTCCTTCATCCATTGAATTCCAGTATCTAGAGCTAGATTTTCACCTTTTTCTATATTCATATTATCTTCCTCATTATCTGCATTAGAAATATCATTTGCAGTAACATTTACCGTATCATTTATCGTATTATTTATCGTATCATTTCGTATTTCACCTACCGCAATTGATTCCTGCTTTATTATCTCTTCTCTTTTTATGCAAGCAGTTAGATTTGTTATTGAAGCAAATACCAATATGATAAAATAGCTTATCTTGTAAAGTTTGCAAAATTGCTTATAAGCTCTATTGTTTATGATTTGTTTACCTTTCATTGATTTCTTTAATCTTATCAATATTAACCTTTGCTTCTCTTTTCATGTTATATAATCCGTTAATTTCTTGCTGCACATCCGTTAGCTGAGTATAGCAATAGCCACAAATATAATCCAATTTCTTTATTGCTGAAGTGATATTATCAAAACGCTCAATAAAGGATTCTTCTGATTTTACTTGTTCACCATATCCCCAACCTTCCTCACTTGTAATGGCAATACCTCCATATTCACTTATAATAACTGGTTGGCCCTTATACTCATAACCTTCTGCAAAAGCATATTTAAATTGATTAAATGGTATTTGGTTGTTAAGAATGTTATCTTTCTCCCCATATCTTGATAAAAACTCTTCTCCTCTTTCCACATAATCATGAAGTGTAATAATATCAGATATGGTATGCTCCCATCCATCATTAACAATAACTGGTCTCATAGTATCAAATGCTTTCGTTAAATAATATATGGCCTCTGTGAACTTTTGCTGCTTTTTATCTGTAAATATACGTTCAACTCCCCAGCTTTCATTAAATGGAGTCCAAGTAATGATACATGGATGATTATAATTTTGATCAACAACTTCCATCCACTCCTTTGTAAAAGCGGCCATTGCGTCATCACTAAAGGAGTAGGCTGCAGCCATTTCTGACCAAACTAATAAGCCTTTTTTATCGCACCAATATAAGAAGCGACTATCCTCTATTTTTTGATGTTTTCTAAGACCATTGTAACCAGCTGCTAAAATTAAATCAATGTCCTTGATAATTGCTTCTTCTGATGGTGGTGTTAAGTGAGATTCTTCCCAATACCCTTGATCTAAAATAAGTTTTTGATAAATGGGGTTATCATTTAATAATATCTGATTACCTTTTATTGAAATCTTTCTCATACCGAAATAGGATTTTATGGCATCCACTTCAATACCATCTGCTAACTGTAAAAATTCTATGTCATAGAGCTTTGGCGAAGTTGGTGACCACAATGCTACCGTCCAAGGAACCCCATCTTTTGCAACTTTTATGGTTAAATCAACATAGTCCTCTACTACATCAACAATCGATTTGTGAATTACATTACCATCAAGTAAAATCCTGCACTGAAGTTTCGTCTCCTTATTATTTTTTTCACCTGAATACTTACTTAATATATGTACTTCTCCTTTATCAATATCAGGAGTTATTTTTACCTTTTTCATATAATACTTTGGTACACTTTCCATCCATACCGTTTTCCATATACCAGTAGTCTGTACATACCAACATCCAAAACTATCTTTTTGCCATCTTTGTTTACCTCTTGGTTGCTCACAGCTCATACTATCTTCTACACGTACTATTATACTATTTTCTCCTGCACATATAAAACTCGTGACATCAAAAGAAAAAGCAGCATATCCACCACTATGAGTACCTACGAAACTTCCATTCACCCAAACTTTTGTTTCATAATCCACACCTTCAAAGTTAAGTAAGGTGCGCTTATCTAAGCTTTGATCCAATTCTAGTTTTTTATAATACCAAATTACATTATGTTCTGTCTGATCATTAATTTTACTTAATGGTGTTTCATAATTAAATGGAACTATTATAGATTGTCCTACTGGAAAGTTTAAATACCATTCATCCTTTTCCCCTTGTCTATTATCATCAAAGGAAAATTGCCATTCACCATTTAAATTAAGCCAATTATTACGTTCAAACTGCGGTCTAGGATATTTCATCATAGTTAATAACTCCTTTTTTTGAATTGGTATACTTCTACTACACTTATATATTTAAATTTACCTATCTATGGACTTGTTCTAAGATTCAATTTTATCGTATCATTTACTAACCTTTCCCACAATGTTTATAGATGTTTTCTTTTTGTGTTTTATTCTTTTTGTGTTTTATTTTTATGTGTTTTATTTTTATGTTAATTTATTTATTTCTGTTAGACTTTTTGAGGTTAACTTTTTTAGTTTGATTCTTTCTACTTCAATATATAAGTTGAAGTGTAATCCTTAATAGAAAAATACCTAAACTTGCTCATGTTTTAATATATAGACAAAAAAAATGATAGCAAATATGGCATCACCTTCTAATTGAGTAAAACAAAAAGGGCTACCTAAGAGGTAACCTTCCTATATATTATGAAAACAAAAAAAGGCTACCCATTGGGTAACCTTCCTTATACCTTAAAAACTACACATATTTATATTTAATTTCATCATCAAATGTTCTTATTCTCACTGTACACCTTAAGTTTCTTATTTCTAAGACCTTATTCTGTACTTATGGTCAAGCCCTCGACCTATTAGTATTAGTCAGCTACATGTGTTACCACACTTCCACC
>JAFAEB010000034.1 GCA_023424235.1 Bacillota bacterium | reverse complement strand
GTATTATATATGGATTCTAAATTAGCGATTTATATTGTGAAAAGATTAATACTTGCATTTGTTACAATATTTTTGATTATAACAATTACTTTTTTCGTTATGCATAGTATTCCTGGGGGTCCTTTTTTAAGTGAAAAGGCACCTAGCCCAGCTGTTACTAAGGCGTTAGAGCAAAAATATGGTTTGGATAAACCTTTATTTGAACAATATGCTACATATTTAAAGGATGTACTTAAGTTTGACTTTGGTCCTTCCATAAAACAAAGAGGTAGAGAAGTTACTACTGTTATAATGACTGGTTTTAAAGTAAGTGCAAAGATGGGCGGTGCTGCAGCTATATTGGCAATTACCATTGGTTTAGCACTAGGATCACTAGCAGCAGTATTTCATAATCGATTACTTGATAAAATTATTATGGTGGTATCAACAGCATGTGTGGCTATGCCATCCTTTGTTATCGCTACTTTATTATTGTTGATTTTTTGTGTGAAACTGAATATTTTTCCTGCTAATGGTAACGAAGTAGGTGGTTTAGTATTACCTATTATCTCCTTAAGTCTATATCCTATGTCATATATTATAAGACTTACAAGGTCTAGTATGCTTGAGGTTTTGGTTCAAGATTATATTAGAACTGCAAGAGCAAAAGGTGTAAAACCGAATGTTGTTTTGTTTAAGCATGCACTTCGTAATGCAGTTACCCCAGTTATTACATATGCAGGTCCAATGATAGCATTTATCGTAACAGGAAGCTTAGTAGTAGAGAAAATTTTTGCGGTTCCAGGCCTTGGAAAAGAATTTATTTCAAGCATTATTAATCGTGATTATACTATGATTATGGGAACTACAATATTTTTAGCTGCCTTAGTTATAGTAATGATGCTTATATCGGATATTTTATATAAAGTATTTGATCCAAGAGTTAATTTATCGTAAGGATAGGAGGATTATAAAATGAATAAAGCAGTTCAAAAAGCTATGACGAAAAAAAATCCTCTTAGTTTTCAACTGAATATTAAAGATTTTAAGTTAGCAACTGAAGATGAAAAGGCAATGCAAGTTCGTATGAGTGAGAGTACTACTTTTTTTAAAGATGGTATGAAACGCTTATCGAGAAACAAAATAGCAATGACATGTTTAGGTATTATATTACTTATTGCACTTATTGTAATATTTGTACCAATGTTTTACCCATATAGCTATGAACAACAGCTTGGTGTTATACAAGGAAAAAGTGCTGATTCTTCTTTTAATAACTTAAAACCTTTTGAGTATGGCAAAACAGAGCTATCACGTATGGAAGCGGGAGAGAAAGTATTTCCTCATATAATGGGAACCGATTCAGCTGGTAGAGACTATGCCATAAGGGTTATATATGGAGCAAGAATCTCTCTTTTAGTAGGATTTTTTGCTGCAATTATCGTATTGATTGTTGGTGTTGTTTATGGTTCGATTGCTGGTTATTTTGGTGGACGTGTCGATTTATTCATGATGAGAATCGTTGATATTATTTATTCCTTACCAGATATGCTTCTAATAATTTTATTTTCAGTAGTGTTAAAGCAGAAGATTGAGCCACTTTTACAAGGAACTCCGCTATCTAAAGTTGGAACGGATATGATAAGTATATTTATCGTATTTGCCATGCTATATTGGGTTGGTATGGCTAGACTTGTTCGTGGTGAGATTCTTTCTATAAAAGAACAAGAATATATATTAGCAGCACATTCTACAGGTGCAAGTTCAGCTAGGGTAATTAAAAAACATTTATTACCGAATTGTATGAGCGTGATTATAATATCCACAGCCTTACAGATACCATCAGCTATCTTTACAGAAAGTTTTCTAAGCTTTCTAGGACTTGGAGTTTCGATTCCTATGCCAAGTTTAGGTTCATTAGCCTCAGAAGCTTTATCTGGAATTTATAGCTATTCATATCGTTTAGTGATTCCTGCTATTAGTATTTGCTTAATTGTACTTTCCTTTAACCTTCTAGGTGATGGTTTAAGAGATGCATTTGACCCAAAATTAAAGAAGTAGGAGGAGTTTGATATGAGATTATTATCGGTAAATAATTTATATACATCATTTTTTACTTCAGCTGGTGAAGTAAAGGCGGTAAATGGTGTATCCTTTAATTTAGATGAAGGCAAGGTTCTTGGAATTGTTGGGGAATCAGGGTCTGGTAAAAGTGTTACAGCATACTCCATTCTACAGATTTTATCGAATCCAGGAAGAATCGTTAGTGGGAGTATAAAGTATAAAGGTGAGGAATTAGTTGGGTCATCAAAAGAGCTAATGCAAGGTATTAGAGGTAATAAAATTAGTATTATTTTTCAGGATCCGATGACTAGCTTAAACCCAGTTTATACCGTTGGAAATCAGCTAATGGAAGCAATATTATTACATACAAATCGAAATAAAAAAGAGGCAAAAGAAAGAGCCATTGAAATGCTTAAGTTAGTTGGTGTAAATGAACCTGAAAAAAGAATTAACCAATATCCTCATGAATTTTCAGGAGGTATGAGGCAAAGAGTTATGATTGCAATGGCTTTAGCCGTGTGTCTTATACACATCTGACGCTGCCGACGA
>JAFAEB010000446.1 GCA_023424235.1 Bacillota bacterium | reverse complement strand
AATGTAACCATTCTCATCAAACTCTATTATATCTAGGCAAACTTCTCGATTATTTCCTTTTTCATTCGGATACTTAGAAAGTGGTGTGGCAAATCTATGGTAGGCTATAATATATTCATCCATTTCTGGTACTTTTAGAATAGAATGATGCCCGGTTCCAAGAATGTCCTTATCACTTCTCTTTGATAATATGGTATAGTGAAACTCAACTGGACCATATAAATTGTCTGATGTTCCATAGTTTACATGATAATTTTCACTACCTGTATCATCACAAGACCAAGTAAAGTGATACTTATTTCCTCTCTTAAATACAGTTACTGCTTCTCTAAAATCATGTAATCCATCAATTCCTTTAAGAGTACTTTTATCTATGCTTACCATATCCTCATTTAACTTCACAATAGCTCCATCACAGTTACCAAATAATAAATATTGAGTACCATCTTCTTCTACATAGATAGAAGGATCAATTACTTGCCCAACTCTTACTCCTACTTCTTTCATTAATTCAGGAGTAAGTAATGGCTCTTTCATTGCCACATAAGGTCCTTCTGGCTTAGCTGCCACTGCTACACCGATACAGGATATTCCATCTTCCCGTTTCCCACAAAAATAGAAATAATATTGTCCCTTCTTATAAGCGATACAAGGTGCCCATGCACTTCCTATTGCCCAAGGTACCTGTTCAGATTTTAAATTTACAATGACACCTTCATCAGTCCAATCAATTAGATTTTCTGAGGAAAATACCTTGAATTCATAGCCTGACCAATGGGAAAAACCATCTGTTGTTGGATAGATATAGTATTTGCCATTAAGATATGCAATATCTGGATCCGCATACAATCCCTTTAAGATAGGATTATTTTTCTTTAGTAATTCATTTTGTAATGTTTTAGAATCATACACAAATTTAGCCATACCCTATTTCCTTTCATATTAAATCTTTTGTAATATCAAAGATTTTAAGTAAAAATATAATTATCACTTTTATTATAATATAAAATTTAGAAAATAACTAGATTCATGTATAAAATATAATAAATTATTTTAGTCTTTCATAAAGTATTGTAAAGTATTGTAATAATAATCCTCCATCTTAGGTCACTATTCACTTTAAACGAATACTAGCAATAATCCTAAATAATAATTAGCACTTAATACAGACAACTATTTATTACCCATAAACATTTATTAACAAAATTTATGAATTACTAATAAACATTTATTAACAAAACTCATGAATTAGAAATAAACATTTATTAGCTAAAATTCATGAATTAGAAATAAATATTTATTAGCTAAAATTATTATTTACTAATAAAGATAATTACTTACTGTATCCATTTGGATTGTTACTTTGCCACCTTATAGAGTCTTTACACATATCGGATAAGTTTTTAGTAGCAATAAAACCTAATTCCTCTTTTGCTTTACTTGCATCTGCATAAGAAACAGCAATATCGCCAGGTCTTCTTTCGCAAATTTTAATTGGTATCTTTCTTCCTATCACTTCTTCAAAACTCTTAATCATTTCTAAAACACTATAACCTGTCCCTGTTCCTAAGTTATATACAAGATATCCTTTTTTCTCTTTTAGTTTCTCAACTGCTTTAACATGTCCAATACTTAAATCCACTACATGGATATAATCTCTAACACCAGTACCATCAATTGTATCATAATCATTTCCAAAAACATTTACATGTGGAAGTTTTCCTACAATTACTTTTGTAATGTAAGGAACTAAGTTATTAGGAATTCCCTTTGGATCTTCTCCAATTAACCCACTATGATGTGCACCGATAGGATTAAAATACCGTAATATAACGATATTCCACTCTGGATCGGATACATGTAAATCCTTTAAGATTTGCTCAAGCATTAATTTCGTTGAACCATATGGATTGGTCGTAGAAAGTGGAGACTCTTCAATCAAAGGTACTTTCTCTGATTTTCCATAAACAGTTGCTGAGGAACTAAATACTAAATTTTTTACGTTATACTTTTTCATTAACTCACATAGAACTAAAGTTCCAGTTATATTATTATGATAATATTCAATTGGTTTTGAAACAGATTCACCAACTGCCTTTAATCCAGCAAAATGAATAACTGCTTCAATTTTCTCCTTTTTAAATATTTCTTCCATCTTTTCCTTATCTAATAGATCTACTTCATAGAATGTAATGTTTTTTCCTGTTATCTCCTTAACCCTTTTAAGTGATTCTTTACTTGAATTAGATAAATTATCAACCACTACCACTTCATATCCTCTATCTAATAACTCGACTAAGGTGTGGCTTCCAATATATCCTGCTCCTCCAGTAACTAAAATGGCCATTATAAATACTCCTTTTAAACATTTTTTATCTGTTAAATACGTTATTTATCTTTATCGTAAATAGAATACCCTACTATAATATCATATATTTATTTTCCAGTCACATAAATTATTTTAATATTTAGCTTGATTTTTTTCTAGAAAATACTATAATTATTAGTAATATGTTTAATGCTTTAATATATTACTAATAAGAAGGGAGAGCGGATTTTTGTATGAACTTAATAACTATATTAGAAGAACTTCATCATGTTTCAGGTTTTCGATTAAGTATATTTGATACAAGCATTAATGAGTTAGCTTCATTTCCACTTGCCATATCTAATTTTTGCTCCTATCTACAACAAAGTCCTGGTGCAAAAGAATGTTGCAATAAGTGCCATATGGAAGCTTTTGATATTGTAAAGGAAACAGAAGAACCTTATATCTATCACTGTGAATTTGGATTATATGAAGCAATTGCTCCTTTATACCATGATAATACCTTATATGGTTACATGAAAATAGGTCAAACAGTAAATAAAAATCTAGATAATACATCTTATATTTTTGAGAAAGCACTTCCTTACATTAAAAATGATGAATTGCTAAAGAAAAAAATAAATGAGATACCTATTAGTACAAAAGAGCAAATCGTATCTTGCATGTCTTTGATGAAAATATGTGCAGAATATATAAGCTTAAGTAATCGCATTAACTTAAATGAAAAAGCATTAGCAAAAGAGATTAAATCATATATTGATGCAAATTTCCAATTAAAAATATCTCTTGAGACTTTATGTAATCATTTCTTTTATAGCAAACCTACGATTATGAACGCATATAAAAACACCTATCATAAGTCTATTAATCGATATATACAAGAAACTAGATTAAATCATGCTGTTCGTTTACTTAAGAATTCCAAAGATTCTATTTTTACAATAGCAAGAGATTGTGGTTATACGGATCAAAATTATTTTACAAAGGTATTCATTAAAGAATTTGGACTTACTCCAAGTCAATTTAGAAAGCAACAGACATCTTAATATTAATACCTTTCTCTAATGATTATTAAATATTTTAAATATATAATCTTAACTAGGAAAAGCGTGTGTTAACTATCCATAAATTAACTTAATTATAGGATAAACAGCACACACGCTTTTCTTACTAAAGCCTACATAAAACTTCTCACCATCTTAGCTTTAGCCTAGTTTTACTCCATATAAGTTTAAATGGCTTAAATCTTATCAAATCTTTTGACTATTTAATTCCATAACAAATCTTTTAAATCTTTAAGTTCCTTTGAGGGTTCTTTACTCAAGTCAATACTTCTAACCTTTTCTCTAAGCGTTAGTATCATGCCAGAAGAGACGGATAGTTCATCGAGTCCCATCCTTAGGAATACTTCTGTAAGATCTAGATTACTAGCAAGCTCTCCACATAATCCTACCCATATCCCATTTGCATGAGCATTCTTTACAGTTAATGAAATAAGTCGTAGTAAAGAGAGATGATTTGGATTATAAAACTTATCTAAGCTTTCATTTTCCCTATCAAGGGCTAAGGTATACTGAGTTAAATCATTGCTTCCTATACTAAAAAAATCCACTTCCTTTGCCAATAAGTCACTTAGTATTGCTGCTGCTGGAGTCTCGATCATGATTCCTAATTCTATATCTTTATAATCAAGTGATTCATTCCTTAGCTCCTCTTTTACTTCTTCAATCAATTCCTTTATTTCAACTACCTCATCGATTGAAATAATCATCGGGAACATAACAGACAAATTTCCAAAGCTTGAGGCTCTATAGATGGCACGAAGCTGTGTTTTAAACAAGTCGCTTCTTGTTAAGCATATCCGAATACCCCTAAGCCCTAAGGCAGGATTTTTTTCTATTGCTAAGTTAAAGTAATTAGCGCTTTTATCTGCTCCAATATCTAAGGTACGGATAATAACCTTTTTATTTCCCATGGAAATTGCGAGCTTTTTATAGGTCAGAAATAACTCTTCTTCTGTTGGATAGCTAGCTTTATCCAAATATAAGAACTCACTTCGAAATAGACCTATCCCCTCGGCATCCTGCTCTAGTACCTGTACAATCTCTTCTTCATTTCCTATATTGGAATAGATATTTATAAACTTGCCGTCAATTGTACAGCTATCTTTTCCCTTAAACTCTTTTCGTAACAGTGATTTTTTTAAATCCTCTTCTTGCTTTGCTCTCATATCTTTTAAAAAAGTTTCATCAGGTTCTATGTAAATATTACCTGTATAACCATCCACAATAATGAGTTTCCCATTGAGGCTCATAAGATCCCCTGCTACCTTCACAATTGCAGGTATCCCCATATTTCGTGCAAGTATTGCAGTGTGTGAGCTTACAGTACCTTTACTTGTAATAAAAGCCATTACCCTATTTCTATCTAGTTGTATTGTTTCACTAGGTGAAAGATCATAAGCTCCTATAATAACCGGTTCTTTAAACTCTAATTGCTTATCTTCCTTTTTGGTTAAGATAGCAATTAAGCGATTGGATATATCTAAAACATCCGCAGCTCTTCCCTTCATATAGTCATCTTCCATATTAGAAAAGGTCTGAGAAAATTCTTCTCCTGTTAGTAAGACAGCATACTCAGCGTTTATGCTCTCATTTTTAATTCTATCTAAGATAGCTTTACGATAATCAAGGTCTTCAAGCATCATTCGGTGAGCTTCCATAATCATGGCATGTTCTTCTCCGAACTCTTTTACAGCTTCTTGATATAATCCATCTAGTTGTTCTATCGCTTTTAGTCTGCTGTCTTCAAAGCATTGTATTTCACCTCTAATATCGAGTATTGGTCTTTTTTCTACTATACTTTGGTTCGTGTAAAAGTATAGTTTCCCAATACTTATACCTCCACTTGCGCTTATGCCTTTGAGTATTTCCATGTCCTACCTCCTCTATATAGGTTGTTATTACTATAACAAATTTTCATCTAGATTATTAATACCACAACATATAAATTGTTACATCATATTAATAGTATGCATCTCTAGCCAGTATTTACAACATGTAGGTGAATTGTTCCTGTTAAAAATAAAAGACCAACCTAGTAATAGCATATGCATTACCTAGTTAGCCTTGCTTGATTTAACAATTACAATCCAAATCGATTAGCTTGATTGTATCATTATATATTTTCTGAGTCAATAAAAAGTTATCTCATAAGCTATGATAGAACGTATCGTATTTATAGAACTTATTGTATTTATAGTACTTATTGTATTTATAGTACTTATAGTATTAACTATACTTATGGTATTCACTGTATTTACTGTATTTTTAGTATTCCCATATTTTTAGTAATATTAAGTTGACTTTTGTATTTAATTGTTGTATAGTAATTAATGTTTGATTAAATTAATCTTATTATTACTTGAATTATTGTTACATAATTAACATTGCCCCAAATATATTACCCAAATAAATGCCCCAAAATGTTTTACATTTTGGGGCAACTCTTTTTCATGGACTATTTATATAATGGTCCATAGGCTTTACAAGCTCTATAATCAGCCCCTTCACTATCCATACCAAACGCTGCAAAACTAGCAGGTCTAAATATATTTTCTTCTGCTACGTTATGCATAGATACTGGTATTCGTAACATGGAACATAATGTTATAACATCAGCACCAATATGCCCGTAACTTATAGCACCATGATTTGCACCCCAATTATTCATAACATCATAAGCACTTTTAAATGCACCCTCCCCAGTAAGTCTTGGTGCAAACCAAGTACATGGCCATGTATAATCCGTTCTCTTCCATAAGATATCTGATACTTCATCTGGTAGGTTAATGGTATAACCTTCCACAAGTTGCATCACTGGCCCTAATCCCTTCACTAAATTTAATCTCATCATAGTTACAGGCATTTCACTTCTTGTTAAGAATCTTGAGGAATATCCTCCACCTCTAAAATATCCTGTATCAGCTGGATTCCAAGTGGTAGCATTAAGACAAGCTTTTTGATCCTCTTTGGTCATTTCCCAGAAAGGTTTTATCATGCCATTACCTAGTTCATCTTTCACTTCTCCGCATGCATCAATACACGCTGCACCAGAATTTATTAAATGAATAAATCCCTTAGATTCTTTCGCCTTTCCTTCTAATTCATAGCCAGTAACACGCTTTACTGCATCTGGACTCCAATAGGTTCTTACATCAGCAAAGATTTGGGCACTCATGGTTAGTAACTTACCAAATAACATGCACACACCGTTTAATGAATCATTTTCTGTTGCTAATATGTAAGGTTCTCTAGGCCCATTCCAATCAAAAGAAGAATTTAGCATGGATTCTGGAAAATCACAGTTAGGGTAAAAGTCTGTCCATTGTCGTTGTCCTTGAAAACCTCCAACGATTGCATTATGACCAACCATTTCTTCTTCATGTCCAGATAACAGATTCTTATTTCCATTGTATAAATCCTTTATGATACACATCATCTTTACAACAAATTCCCAATCCTTATCCTTCTCTTCTCTACTTTTTTGAACTTCAGATGGATTTTTGTCAAAGCCTTCAATGCAATTTTCTCTTGTCCATTTTAAGGCTCTCTCATATTCTTCTTTATCATAGATTTCTTCTGTCATTCGTCTAATAATCTCTACTTCATCTACAGATTCCACGCGCATACCTAAGTATTCTTCAAAAAATTCGATATTCACCATGGATCCAGCTATTCCCATACAAATAGAACCTATTTGCAAATATGATTTTCCTCTCATTGTTGCAACTGCAATCGCTGCTCTTCCGAATCGTAATAGCTTTTCTTCTACATCACTAGGAATTGATGTATCATCAGAATCTTGTACGTCCTGACCATATATACCAAAGGCAGGTAGCCCCTTTTGAGCATGGGATGCTAATACTGCAGCTAAATATACAGCTCCTGGTCTTTCTGTTCCATTAAAGCCCCACACACCTTTTATGGTCATCGGATCCATATCCATGGTTTCCGAACCATAACACCAACAAGGAGTAACTGTTAGGGTTATATCAACTCCTTCTTTTCGAAATTTATCATGGCAAGCAGCTGCTTCACCTACTCTACCAATCGTTGTATCTGCAATCACTACTTTAACTGGTTCACCATTGGAATATCTAAGATTTTCTCTAAAAAGTTCTGCAGCTTTCTTTGCCATATTCATGGTCTGTTCTTCTAAGGACTCTCTAACTTTTAAATAACCTCTTCTTCCATCAATGGTTGGTCTAATACCAATAACTGGGTAATCACCCACTAATCTGTTTACTGCCATATGATACCTCCTATTCCATACATGTCTTATACATAGTTAATATAAGTATAATCTTGTAAATCTATTAATACTTGTGTTATTATAGTAAAAAATATAATAATATTCACATTTCATAGAAAAGTTATTCTTAGTAATAAGGTCTAAACATAAAGGGAATTAATTAGAAAGACATAGATGTGGGAGGTATTATGCATTATTTTAGTTACAATGAACGTAAGCCAAGAGGCACGATTGACTTTCCTATCGAATTATATCATGTAGATTATCTTCACCCTCAATATCAAATGTCATATCATTGGCATGTAGAAACAGAATTAATATATATATTAGAAGGAGAGTTTACCTTATCCTTAAATGAAAGAGAGAGTCTTCTTAAAAAGGGGGATTGTGTACTGATAAACCCTGGTACTCTTCATGGTGGCATTCCTAATCATTGTACATATATGTGTATTGTTTTCGATATGAATATGCTTTTAAAACAAGGTGAGCCCGTTTATAGTTTTATTAAAAAGATAATTGATGGCGTAATTATTTTTAAATCTGATATTATTCCAAATTATCATTCTCTGTCTTATATCATATCATTACTTTTTACCATCATGGCAGAAAAAAAAGAGGGCTATCAAGTGATAACCCTCGGAACTTTGTATCAGTTATTTGGTTTTCTATATCAAGAAGGTTTATATCATTCTAGCAACGATATAAACCAAAAAGATTATAAAAGAATCAAACTTATAAAACATGTATTACATGAAATTGAAAGCTCTTATAGTACTCCGTTAACACTTACTATGCTGTCCAAAATTGCTGGCATGTCACCAAAATACTTTTGTAAATTTTTTTATGATATGACTCATAAGACACCTATCGATTACCTAAATCATTATCGGATCGAACGTGCTTGCTATGAATTAATTACCACGGATTATAGTATTACAGAAGTTGCATATAATTGTGGTTTTAATGACATTAGCTATTTTATTAAAACATTTAAAAAATACAAAGGAGTCACTCCAAAAAGATATATTCATTTAGAAATATCCTCAAGTTCTAAAAATCCTTAACCATCTGTAAATAATCTAATATATGAAATCCTTTTTTCTTATAAAGGTTCATTGCACGTACATTATCTCTTTCAACTTCAAGTCGTATTCGTTTAATGTTCGAATAGGAATTTTCTATATATTCAAAAATTTCTTTTCCAAGGCCTAATGAACGATAGTTAGGCCTTATATAAAGTTCTTCTAACCAAGCCACTAGTCCTCCTGCTTCTGTAGAAAAAGTCTTAGCTACGGTAGCAAATCCTACCACTTGTCCTTCATGTTCAAATAAATAACCATTCATATACTGACCTGACTCTGTCATTTCTCTAAACACAATTTCATAATGTTCATAGGGAATGGTATGTAGAACCGCTTCACTATGATAGAATTCATCTAACAATGTTATAAAAATTTCTTTATCCTTCGCTTGTATATCTCGTATAATTTTAATTACATCCTTTCTAAAACACTTTGCTCTTAATGACTTTCCTTAAATAACCTATCATATTCCCACTTCTCGGTAACAGCAGTGCTTAAGTCATTCATTTTTGTTGTATCACCAATTAGTATAACACCAACTAATTTATTTTCAACAAAATAATACTTTTCATATTGCAAAGGCATATCATTTCTTATTTCTTTTGTTGTATAGGCTACGGAATCCTTCTTACCATTATCGCCAATTGAAAATAATCCAACATCCATTCCATGGAAGGTGAGTGCTGCTGGAACTAACTTATAGCTTACATCATCACCTGCTGCATTGGCACCTGCAACTTTTCCCATTTCAACAGCTTCGGTCCATAATGCATAATTTTCACCAAGGAACTCTGCACAATCACCACAAGCATAGATATCTTTTATATTAGTCTCCATTTTTTCATTCACTAAGATACTTCTATTAATTTGAATCCCTGCTTCTTTTCCAATATCAACATTAGGCTTAATTCCACATGAGATAATAACCATATCACAATCAATTATTTGCCCATCCAATAACTTAATACCTCTTACTTTATCATCACCAATTATTTCACTTATATTAGCCTTTACATATATATTTATTCCAGATTTCTTAATGATTTCTTTCATTATTTCACCAGCATCATCATCTAACTGACGTACCATAAGCTTATCTGCTACTTCTAAAACCGTTACCTTAACACCAAAGCTAGAAAAGGATAGTGCTGCTTCTAATCCAAGTACTCCTCCACCAATTACTACAACACTTTTAACTTTCGGCATTAGTTCTCTTATCTTTATTACATCTGCAAAACTTCTTATGGTTATAACTTCATTTTTATCCTTACCTATAATAGGCGGAACAAAACATTTTGCGCCAAGGGCATAGATTAATTTATCATATATAATCTGTTTTCCATTATCGAATTCAACATATTTTTCTTTTACATTTATATTCGTTATAACAGAGTTTAATATATTTATCATATCCTTCTCTAGATACCATTCCTTCTGGTGAATTAATATATCATTCTTCTCCATTTCTTGTAATAGAGACTTCGTTAGCATTGGCCTATTATAACTAAATATGCCTTCTTCAGAAATAATCACAATAGAACATGTTGCATTTCTTTGCCTAATCCCATAAGCTGCATTAAGACCTGCTGCACCATTTCCTAGAATTACAAATTTTTCATCTGTATTATTTTTAAAATTAATAATTTCTTCTTCATACGGTACAAAGAATTCTCTACCTACTCCACACACTGGACATGTATCCAAGCTAGCATCAAAAATATCACCACATACAACACATTTTACTAACTTACGGCTACCCTCGTTCATATAAAAATACCTTCCTTCTGTATAGATTATATACTTATGTAAACACCCATTAAAAGATATAGTATACCCACATACTATACTCATAAAACATTAGCTACTATAAGTATACAATTAATTTATGAAAAATCTAGATATAAAGTATATTTTTAGTTAAAAAAATGGAACTAATTTAGATCTAGCATCGTCTAATCTAATGTACCATGTTACAATAAAACTTAGCCCTTATATAATCTTATGACTAACCATATAATTATTAAAAACAAGTTTTAGAATAAAAACTTAAGAAATGAGGTATTAAAATGAGAATTAGACGTTTCATGATAACATTAGGTGTAAGCGCAGTTGTATTCACAGGTTGTAAATCTATTACGACTCCTGTTAGTGAGCCTAAAAATACAGAAACTTTAGATGAGATAAGCAAAGAAGAGGAAAACAATAATCTTCCTATTGAAAATAATGAAGATGAAAAAGAAAGTCAAGAGGAGCAGCAAGCTGCAGAAATAGATTATCTAGCAGACTTTAATATATTGCTAAATGATACAAATACAACACCAAAGATTCTTTTCCAATATATAAGTAAAAATTTAAGTTCATTATCAGCTGATGCTATTTCAACTGCTTTAACAAAGACAGAAGATATGCAAATATCCTATTTAACGAAGTTAGAGAACAAATATATGGATGTAGACATTCAAAATTCATTCTTAAATGCTAGCATTGATTTCAATAATTTGGATTCAATTACGGATATCAAATTAAAAGAGTTGTTAGTAGAAACGAAAGAAACTGGTTATCAGGTAGAAACTGCAGAAGGATTTTATTATCCTGTTATTAATTATGAAATATATAAAGATTATATTCAAAATGCAAATGCTGATATTAAAGAATATTTTGAGATTATGATGGTTGAATCGAATAATCGCTTTGCAAAGGATGCTGCCTTACTAATTAGTTATGATGAGGTATTAAATCGTGGATTACGAACAGAAGGCTTCTTAACTAGCTACAAGGATTCCATTAAATATATTAATATTTTATCCTTATATAATCGCTATGAAACGATTGCTTTATATGGGTTAAACAATACCCCATTATTCCATTATGAAAGCAAGAAAATGGATGAGACAGCAAAACTTAGCTATCAAAACTTCGTGGATAAAAATAAAGACAGTGAATTAGGAAAAATTCTAGCCGAATTTCTATCTCTTAGCAGTGAAAATAACGACATATTAAATGATAAGCTAGAAGGGTTTAGAAATTCAGTAAGCGAGTCTAGTGAGAAAAAATTACAAGAATTAAATCCATATTCTGTAGCTGGGATAGATAATCCTATTGAGTTTGAAAAAATGTTTCAATTACTACAAGAATATGTAAAGAACAATGAAAAAGAATTCGTAGCAAGTTACATTGCTTACCCAATATCTGTTACCATAAACAACGTAAAAACTACCATTAAGACAGAGGCAGAATTTGTTAGCAATTATGATGAAATATTTAACGAATCCGTTAAAAATGCCTTTTTGAATCAAAATGTAAAAGAATGTTTTGTTAATTACAAAGGCGTAATGGTTGGAGATGGCCAATTATGGTTTAGTATGATAGAAGGTACTACTCATAAATATAGTATTTATGGAATTAATAATTAATTCGTCTTGTGTAATTGTTTTGGTCCCATAGCAATGTTACCATTTTAATTCTAGCAAAAGAAGCTGCTACAAAACACTTTGTTTTGTAACAGCTTCTTTTAATCTTTATATCTAGATGATAAAGTTTGCAATACCTTCCATTAATTGCTCTGAACTTTGTTTTGATTTATGTATTTCTTCAACTACTTCATTCGCCTTTAAAGTTATATCCTGAACTCTTTCCGCAATATCACTCGTTCCACTAGCTCCTTCTGTGGAAGCTTTTGCTACTTCATCTGTAGCACGCATAACATTACTAATATAACTTAATAATTCTTTTGAAGTATCACTAAATTCATTAATGATTGATTCAATTGATGAAACGTCACTATGATAAGTATCTACCACTGTTAAGAATCTTGTAAAACTATTCGTTACATCTCCTTTAACAAAATCTAATAAAAGACTAGCATTGCCATTTAGATTTTGTACAGAATCTGTCACCTCTTTTGTAACATCTAAAATACGAGCTACTGTATCTTTTGACTGTTCCGCTAAATGACGAATTTCTTCTGCTACAACAGAAAATCCTCTACCAGCTTCTCCTGCTCTAGCAGCTTCAATTGCTGCATTTAAAGCTAGTAAATTTGTCTGCTCTGTAATACTCATAATTGACTGAGACAATACATCGATTTCTTCTACTACTTTGCTACCTTCAATTGCCTTTAATAATTTAGCTTCAATATCACCTTTTATTTGATTTGCTTTTGACTGTGTATTTAATACCTCTTCTTTGGTTTCATACGAGCGTTTGTATATCATAGCAATCTGCTTCGCACCATCACTTGATTTTTCTGCTATCGTTTTAGATGCAAGCTCCATTTCTTCTGTGGTTGCAGACATTTCTTGTGCAGAGGCCGCAGTCTCTTCCATACTTGCTGCAAGTTCTTCTGTAGTAGCAGATACATCCATTATATTGCTACCAAGATCACTCATTTTATTATTTACCTCATTAACTACTTGAAGTATAGTATCTGCTTCTTCCTTGGTAGAACTAATTAATAAGCCAACGGCATTTTTTGTCTCTTCTAGTTGCACTCCTAATATACCAAAATCATCTCTTCTACGTATAAAACTCTCAGGTAGACTTTTACTAAAATCACCTCGAGCTAGTGTATGTAGATGATCAATTAGAATACGAAATGCATAATTTAGCCCTTTAGAAATCATTATGG
>JAFAEB010000433.1 GCA_023424235.1 Bacillota bacterium | reverse complement strand
AATGTAATATTATCTACAACATTATTAATGGCATCATTAAGCTTTATCCATACATCTAAAGTAGCACATTGGCCACTTCTTGTGCACACATTTTCGTCATCATCTAGACATGCAACAGGAGAAAGGCTACCTTCAATTAATCGAAGTATACTACCAACGGTATATTCTTCTGGTGCTTTTGCTAAACGATAACCACCTTGTGCACCCCTTGTGCTTTTTACAAAGCCAGCTTTACTAAGTTGTGTAATGATTTGCTCTAAATATTTATCGGATATATCTTGTCTTGTGGAAATACTTTTAATTGTAATATATTCACCAGTGTTGTTTATAGCTAAGTCAAGCATAAGCCTAAGTGCATATCTACCTTTAGTCGATATTTTCATAGTTCCTCCTTTATAGTTTGAAAAATAGTCTTCTATATATGTGAATTGATAGTTATTAAATAAATCTTTAACTATTATATTACCATGGGAATAGTATGTTTACAAGTATTCTTTTCTAATCAATATATTATTATACAGTGTTTTTGCAGTATTATCAAACTATTTTGTCGTAGTTCCACTTTTACTTTTGATTGTAAAAATATATCAGGTATGGTAAAATGAACCTATAATTAGGCGATTACGAAATGCTTCTATTTATCATACTGTGTTATGTAATGACCTAAATTAAAAGGAATAAGGGGGGAGCACGTTGAGCGTAAGAAAACTGATAGGAGTTATATTATCAGATGTTACTGCAGAGTATTCAAGGCGTATTCTTAGAGGAATTATAAGACAAGCCAATGAATATGATTACAATGTGGCAATATTCTCCACTTTTATAAAAACGGAAGGCACTACTAGACATAAAATTGGTGAAAAGAATATCTTTCAACTTCCTAACTATCAAATGTTCGATGGTATTATAGTCGTTCCAGATACCATACGCTTAGAAGGATTAGCATCTGAAGTTGTAGGTGATATAATAAAAAAATATAAATGTCCTGTAGTTTGTGGAGATATGTTTTTTTCTCCTATCCATCATATACAAACGGATGAGGGATTCGATTTTAAACATATGGTGGAACATTTCATTCGTGAACATAAATTTACAAGAATTAATTGCTTAACGGGTCCACGTGGTGTAATGCAATCCGAACTTCGATTATCTGGTTATAAAAGTGCTTTATTGGAGAATGGATTACCATTTGAAGAGGAACGTGTTTGGTATGGAGATTTTTGGAGACAATCTGGTAAGGATATGGTTGAAGCCTTGCTTAAAGGAAATACACCTTTACCTGAAGCAATTGTATGCGCTAATGATTATATGGCAATTACAGTATGTGAAGCTCTAAAAGAGAAAGGAATACGTGTTCCAGAGGATATATGTGTATCAGGTTATGATAATGTGAGGGAGGCTAATTTAAATACACCTTCCATTACAACTATAATGCCACCACTAGAAGGTATTGGACGTAGGTGCGTTTCCTATATTCATGAGATGATAGAAGAAATAGAAAAGGATGAATCTACCTTATATGGTTCTATTGTATTTGCAGAAAGTTGTGGATGTAAATTTGATAATCCCTATGATAAGAATATCTTGATGAAAGAAAAGAATTATCAATATGTATTGGATAATATGAAGGATGACTTTACAGTTATGAATCTAATGGGTGAGAACTTGATTGGAGTGTCTACCTTAGAAGAACTGTTAAAGGGCCTGTGTGAACATACTTATCTATTAAAGGATTATAATGATTTCTATTTGTGCTTATGTAATAATTGGGATTCTATTGGAGAAGATGAAGAAGAAGGAAATTATTTAGTATCTGGTTATACAGAAACGATGCGATTAGAGCTTATCTTTGAAAATAAGGAGTATGCGAATAAGCAAGAAGAATTTCCAGTAAGTATTATGTTACCTGACTTATATAAAGAGCATGATAGTAATAAAATATACTATTTTGTACCAGTTCATTTTAAAGATAGATGTTTTGGATATGGTGTATTTTCATTTGGAAACCAAGTAAAAATACTTGATTATACCTATCGTTCTTGGGTAAGAAATATTAATAATAGCCTTGAATTTGTTAGAGTGCAAAATAACCTTAGGTGGTGTTATGATAGGTTAGATGAGATTGCAATTAGGGATGCCTTAACAGGAGTTTATAATAGACGCGGTCTAGAACGTTACATGTATAATATATACAATCAGTGTATTTTAGATAAAACACCATTTATTATGATGGTAGGAGACTTGGACGATTTAAAGATTATTAATGATGAGTACGGACATATTGAAGGAGATCGGGCGATTCAGGTAGTTACAAAAGCATTCAAAAGTATCAAAAGTCAAGATACCATTCTAGCTAGGACAGGTGGAGATGAGTTCGTTTTAATTATGAATGGTAATTATAGCATAGAGGAAGTGTACCAGATAAAACAGGATATCCATACATATCTTGATAATGTTAATACTCTAGCTACTTATCCCTATAAAATTGGTGTAAGTATAGGGCTCTATTATGGAATTCCAAAAGAAAAGGGAAGCTTTAATGAATGCCATAGTATTGCGGATCGCAATATGTATATTGAAAAAAGTAAAAGAAAGCAATTGTCTAGTACACATAGCATGAAAACGCTATAAAAGATTAGCATATATAAAAAATGCTCTTTGCCTACAATGAAACAATTCCTGTTAAAAGGTGTTGTTCAAATATGGCTAAGAGCATTTTTATTTATAATGCGATTTTCGTCCATTTACCACTTGAAAATCGTATGTAATTTAGTGTTAAGCGTAAAAATTGATCAATTAAAAGGGAATACCAAGCACCATATAATCCAAGACCTAATGGGAAGCATAAAAGCCATGTTAGTAATGGTCTTATAACAGCTACACTTAACATGGATGTAATGGCTACAAATATGGTGTCCCCTGCTCCTCTTAAGCAACCAGATATGATTACCTGGGCAGTTTGTGCATGAGTTGTAAATGCAATAATAATTAAAATACCAGAACCTAAAGCTATGATATCAGTTTCTTTCGTAAATAAAGAAACCAGGATTTCCCTACCGCTAATAAAGAACAAAAATAATAAGGTGGATACTAAGAAAGAGATCCGCTGTCCTGTTTTGCCATAGATAATTGACATATCAGGTCTATTAGCACCTAGATTTTGACCAACTAAGGAGGAGGCAGCAATGGCAAAACCATCACCGAAGCTAAAGGATAAATTAAGTATATTCATACAGATAAGGTGCGTGGTATAAGCTGTTTCTCCAAGTCTAGCAACTATAATTGCATAGGCTAAAAACCCAATTCTCATAAAAACTTGTTCGATAAATGCACTACTACTTACTTTCATAATAGGTTTTAGGGTCTTTTTTTCTAAGGTCCATGATGACTTAAAATATAAATTTAAGAAACTATCTTTTTTAAGTAAGGTGAAGATAGAAATACCACATGCGGCTATGGTTCCTAGACAAGTAGCAATGGCAGCTCCTGTTACTTCTAACCTAGGAAAGAACCAAATTCCATTAATTAACAGGTAGTTAAATATTACGTTAACTATATTTGATACAATATTTGTTCGCATTGCTATTTTGGTATTACCACATCCTCTTTGAGCTGCGTTAATGGTTAGATTTAAGGCTGTAAAGACAATACTTACCATTAATACTCTAAAGTAGCTAATGGCATCTTTTAGATAGGAATCCTCTGCACCTACAAACTTTAATATACTAGAAGCATAGATAAAACCAACAATAGCCATAATAAGTGATATAAGGCTTGTAAGTAAAATACCAGCACGAAGTGCCTTGTTTGCACCTTCTTGGTCTCCTTCACCCTTTCTTCTAGCAACAACAGCAGTGATTCCAACATTCAGTGAAAATATGGCTGCTAGGAGAATAAATTTAGGTTGATTCGTAATACCTACTGCAGCAATTGCTCCTTTACCTAAACCACCAACCATCATTGTATCAACAGAACCAACTAAGCCTACTAAAAGTGCCTCTAAGGCTGATGGCCAAGCCACATTAAAAAAAGTTTTATAAACTTCTTTTGATACCGGAACATCCCCAATAATTTGATTTGCTTTTAACATCTTATTTACGGAGAATAAATTAGATACCTTTGCATTCATCTTTTTAACCTTCTAACTTATGTATTATTATGCTGCCATAAAAAAATACCGTGATTAAGACTACATAATCTTGACAGCATAAAGGTAAGTATATCATACTTAAAAGGTTTTGCAATGGATAGTTTTATTAAAACTATGTAGTATATACTATACTACTTAAAACTTATATTGAATCAATATAACTTCTAGACTTAATTTTAGGATGAAATTAAGTTGCTTTTGTTGTATAATATAGCTATAGTTTCAAAGCATACAGAATGAATAAGTGTTAAGTTAAGAAGTGTTAAGTTAAGAAGTGCAGAATGATAAAACCAATAATAGCACGACAAAATAAGTGACAGAATGAAGTTAATATGAATAAGAAAATGAAGTAAGATATGGAAAGGATGTAACTTTATGTGTATGGAACATAATAACAATAAAAATGAATTGATATGTCAAACCTTTGGTGAAATAACAACAAATACAGAAGGAATTAAATCGATACAAGTTACAAATGATGATACCTTAAGACAATTAATAAAAGAAGCGATTCATAGTCTGAACTATTCCTATACACCATACTCTGGGTTTAAGGTTGGTGCAGCGTTATTAACAAATCAACTAAAAATCTATACTGGTTGTAATATTGAAAGTGCTTCTTTTACTCCTACCAATTGTGCAGAGAGAACAGCCTTTTTTAAAGCGGTAAGTGAAGGACATAAAGAATTCTTAGCAATCGCAATTGTAGGTGGAAAAGATGGAATTCTTACAGACTATACACCGCCATGTGGAGTATGTAGACAGGTAATGATGGAATTTTGTGATCCTAAAACATTCCTAGTAATAATAGCAAAGTCTGAAGAGGACTATAGGGTATATACACTAGAGGATTTATTACCTTTAGGATTTGGACCAAACAATTTATAAAATGATAAAAGAGCTTCTACCTTACAT
>JAFAEB010000372.1 GCA_023424235.1 Bacillota bacterium | reverse complement strand
TATGTACAGTGCTAGGGTATATGATGTGGCAGATGTACTACAAACTTATATCTATAGACAAACATTAACAACTCCTGTACCTAATTTCGGATATACTACATCCGTTGGTTTATTCTCTTCCATTGTTGGATGCGTCTTAGTATTAATCTGTAATTACTTAAGTAAAAAAGTACGTGGTCGAGGAATCTTATAGGGGAGGATATATTGTTATGGAGAATCAAGTGAAGAAAAAGATGAAAATTACAGTCTTTCCAGTTATTAATACGGCATTGTTTATACTTATCGTTTTAGTTACGATAGTACCTCTATTTAAAATATTTGTAGATTCTGTGGATGCTACTGCAAATTACGGTATGAATTTATGGCCAAAGACACCAACTCTTAGTGGATATAAAGTAATAATATCTACCATAGCTCTTTATAGACCATTTTTAATATCAATACTTGTAACCTGTGTAGGAACCATGCTTGGTTTGGCAATTTCAACGATTGCAGGTTATGTATTAATGCAATATGAGATGCCAGGTAGAAGCTTCTTTAGCTATATGTTGTTATTCACCATGATATTTAATGGTGGTTTGGTTCCAACTTATCTTGCTATGAAGGATTACAATTTAATAAATAGCCTTTGGTCCATCATTCTTCCCGCAAGCCTTAATGTGTATAATATTATTCTAATGCGTAACTTTTTTGAAGGGATACCAAAAAGTTTATTTGAGGCATCCGCTATTGATGGATGTTCACCGATTCGAACATTTTTTTCGGTTGTCCTACCCTTATCAAAAGCAGCCTTAGCCTCCATTGGGTTAATGTTTTCCGTTAGCTTTTGGAATGAGTATACGAACTTTACAATCTACATATCAGATAGTAAATTAATGAACTTTCAAGTTATGCTTCGAAACCTAATTCTTGAAGATTCCTCCTTGGCAGCAGCTACTTCTGCGGGGGTGTATCAAACAACAGTGAAAAATGCGACTATAATTATAGCAATTTTACCATTTATCTTTTTATATCCTAAGTTACAAAAATACTTTGTAACTGGTATTAATATGGGTGCAGTGAAAGAATAATATTGAAATCACTTTAGCAAGCAGAAAAATATTTAAGAAGATGAGTGATGAAAGAAAGCAATAGAAAAGGCTCGTTGGTATACAGAAACTGGTCAGGAGGGAGGTTTACATGAATTACTACACTTCGTATGATAGCATACTTAAGTTATATGATAGTAATAATCGTATGTTTAGTTATAAAGCTAACAGTGAATTAGAACATAAAGATTGGTCTCTCCTATTCAGACAAAAATTAAAGGATCTACTTGGTTTGAAACAACTAAAAGCAGTAGCACTAACCTGTAATTTAGTAGAATCAGTAACAATGGATGCCTATGTACGTGAAAAATATGTACTTCAAACGGAAGAAAACGTATGGATGCCATTTTATAAACTGATACCGAAACAAGTGGATAAAGAATTCATTCCAGTAATAGCCTTGCATGGCCATGGTGCTTATGGGAAAGAAGGTGTTGCGGGAACCGTAACTAAGGGAATCGAGCGTGTGATAAATTATAATACCGATTATGGAGTTTCCTTAGTAAAAAAAGGATTTATAGTATTTTGTCCAGATGCCAGAGGGAGTGGTGAAAGACGAGAACTGTTAAATCAAGGAGATAGTATAGAGAGGCAATTAGAAAGTTCCTGCAATAGCTTAAACTTTACATTGATATCACTAGGTTTATCTCTTACAAGCGTTTGGGTGTGGGATTTAATGAGGCTTATTGATTATATTATGGATTTACCAAACTGTAAAATAAATGAGTTATCAGTAATTGGATTTTCAGGTGGAGGAAATTTAAGTTTATGGTTATCTGCTCTGGATGAACGTGTTAAAAAAACAATAATTAGTGGATATTATCATAGCTATCGAGGAAGCATTCTTAGAAGCAATCAATGTGGCTGCAACTTTGTTCCCAACCTGTACCGATTTGCTGACTTAGGTGATATTGGGGCGTTAATTGCACCTAGAAAATTATATATTGAATCTGGTGACTGTGATCCATTGAACGGAGAAGATGGAATACGGGACGTATTAGGGCAAGTTGATATCACAAAAAGAGCATATGAAACATTAAATGTACCTCATCATTTGATACATAGGATACACACAGGGGGTCATAAATTTTATGGAGAAAATGTAGAATTCTTCTTAAGAGATTTTTAGAAGAAGTTAAAGAATGGGGAACGTGATTCGTTTATTGGGAAAAGAAGACTTTAAATATATGTAGACAAAGAAGAATCGTGTAAAAAAATGGGAAGCACTTAGTATGGGGGTGTTATATTACATACTATAAAAGGAAACAGAAATAAGGAAGAAAGAGAAGTATAAGCTAGCAGGTAATGGAGGAAGAATAAATGAAGGTGAAGGATTATATTGATACCTATCTTAAGGATTTTATCGAACATATTCATAATGACTTTCGATGGAAGTATGAAGACGGATGCATTTTAAGTGGATGTGAGCAATTATATAAGGTAACTGGTGAATTCTTTTATAAGGACATAATAAAGAAATATATGGATGCCTATATTAAGGAAGATGGAACGATATTAACCTATGATAAGGCTAGTTATAATATTGATAATATAAACCCAGGCAAAGTACTATTTTTTCTATATGATGAAACTAGGCAGGAAAAATATCGTAGAGCAATTGAGAGCTTAATGGATCAACTTAGGGAGCATCCGAGAACCTTTTGTGGTAACTTTTGGCACAAGCAAATCTATCCATATCAGATTTGGCTAGATGGATTATATATGGCACAACCATTTTATTTATTATATGAGACAAGATTTCATAAGAATGAGAATGTTAACGATACCATAAATCAATTTTTAAATGTTAGAACCTATCTGTTTGATGAAGGGAAACGTTTATATTATCATGGCTATGATGAAGCAAAGGTTCAGAAATGGGCGAATAAAGAAACAGGAAAGTCTCCTAATTTCTGGTTAAGAGCTATGGGATGGTATGTAATGGCTCTGGTCGATACCATTGAAATCCATACATCTTCTTGTACATTAAAATCTACTAGTTTGCATAATTGCCTAATTGAATTATTTATAGAAGCAATAGAAGGTTTATTACAATACCAGGATAAAGAAAGTAAAATGTTTTATCAATTAATTGATCGAGCTGATATAGAAGAAAATTATTTAGAAACTTCAGGTTCAGCTATGATTGCCTATTCTATTTTAAAGGGAACTAATATTCAATTATTGCCTAAAAATTATATAAATATAGGTAATGATATATTAAATGGTATTATTACTGAAAAATTAATTACTAGCGAAAATGGAAGGAAGTTAACTGGTATATGTAGAGTAGCAGGACTTGGACCAGTAGATGCAAGAGATGGAAGTACTCGTTATTACTTCTCTGAAGATATCGTATCCGATGATTTAAAGGGTGTAGGCGCATTTATAATGGCATATGCCCAAAGTTTACAAGTTAAAGATAATAAAAATTAAGTATATAAAATCCTATAAACTTGATACTAAGAATAAAAATATTCATTAGGGTTATAGTAGTTAAAGGTGATAGATATTTATTAATATCGATTCAATCACTTATAAGACCCCAAAATAATGATCAGATCAAGGAGATTAATTATGATAGGATTTAGCCCAAAAGATGAGGATACAAAACCACAAGTAAGCCCAGAAATTACACAACCAAAACCATCGGAAGTTGTAGCACCACAACCAGATCGCTATCAAGACAGTTTTCCAAATGAAATGAATCCAATACCCTTACAAATTCCAAGTACTTCACCAATTGAAATCGCTCCAAGAAATCCAGAAGTGTAATGATAAAAGGTATGTCCTATTTATAATAGGATATATCTTTTCTTTCTGTTTTAATATACGAAAATTCCTGATTTTATGTAAATGGTTTATAAAGTATGAGGCTATAAGCTGATGCTTTTTCGTAGTTTGTAAACACTAGATCCGGTTGCTTTTTCATGTATTTTATAATAAAATGACATTTATAAGGGAGAATTTAGAAAGGAGTGAAACAATGGAAGGCTCATCACGTAGAGACAAAATAATGGAACTATTAACTACAAGTACAGAAGCAATCTCTGGAACAGAGTTAGCAAAAATTTTAAAGGTAAGCAGACAAGTAATTGTTCAAGACATTGCACTACTTAGAGCGGTAAATAAAAACATACTATCTACCACCAAAGGTTATATTCTGTATGTACAAGAAAATCAAAAAGTTAATCGAGTTTTTATGTTAAAACACTCTACGGATCAAATAGAAGATGAATTATGTGCCATCGTTGATAATGGTGGCAATGTACTAGATGTAATTGTATCCCATGAACTATATGGAGAAATAAAGGTGGATCTAATTATTAAAAATAGACAGGATGTATATGATTTTGTTAAGAGAGTAAAAACAAAGAATACAGTTCCACTAAAGGAGCTTACAGATAGTGTACATCTTCATACCATAGAAGCAGATACAGAAGAAAATCTTGATAAAATAGAGCAGGTATTAAAAGAAAAAGGATACTTAATTAAATTACCTAGTTAACAAATGCTTCATTTAATAAACTTTTGACAAGTGGACATGATATTGTTACAATAAACATAGTAACTTGTTAGCATAGATGCTTTTCGATATGCTAGCTATAAGAAATGGAAAGAGGAAGTGAGTCCATGTCATATACGGCTCTGTACAGAAAGTTTCGTCCTAGTGATTTTAATGATGTAAAAGGCCAGGACCATATTGTTACAACCTTAAAGAATCAAATAAAAGCGGATCGTATTGGTCACGCTTATTTGTTTTGCGGAACGAGAGGAACTGGTAAAACTACCATTGCTAAGATTCTTGGAAAGGCTGTTAATTGTAAGCATCCAGTGGACGGAAACCCCTGTGATGAATGTGATATGTGCTTAGCTATAAAACAGCAGGTATCCATGAATGTAATCGAAATCGATGCAGCCTCTAACAATGGTGTGGATAATATCCGCGAAATCGTTGAAGAAGTACGTTATTCACCCACAGAAGGCAGATATAAAGTATATATTATTGACGAGGTTCATATGCTATCCGCAGGTGCTTTTAATGCTTTGTTAAAAACACTAGAAGAACCACCATCCTATGTAATCTTTATATTAGCAACAACAGAAGCACATAAAATACCAATTACCATTCTGTCCCGTTGTCAAAGATACGATTTTAAACGAATTACCATAGACACCATAGCACAAAGATTAAAGGTATTAAGTAAGGAAGAGAATATTGAGGTTGAAGATAGGGCACTGCGTTACATTGCTAGAATGGGTGATGGTTCTATGCGTGATGCTTTAAGCTTACTTGATCAATGTATTGCTTTTTATTTTGGAGAAACCTTAACCTATGATAAAGTATTAGAAGTTCTAGGTGCCGTAGATGTGGAAGTGTTTCAAGAACTACTAACCTATATTTTAAATCAAGATGTAGCAAGTTCCATGAAACTACTAGAGGATTTAATTATAACAGGGCGTGAACTCACTCAGTTTACAATAGACTTTACTTGGTACTTAAGAAATTTATTATTAGTTAAGACATCGGAAGAAGCTACAGATGTAACTATGGTTTCTACGGATAATTATAAATTAATGAAGGAACAAAGTGAATTAGTTGATATTGAGACGATCATTCGTTATATAAGGATATTTTCAGATTTATCCAACCAGATTAAATATGCAACACAAAAAAGAGTATTAGTTGAAGTTGCCTTAATCAAGCTATGTAGACCACAAATGGAACGTAACTACGATGATATTATAAATCGTATTAAGCTCTTAGAAGAGCAACTAGAAAATGGTATCATCCCTACGAAAGAATCGATACCAGCTCGAAAAGACATGGAGATTCCAAAAGAAAAGGCACCTACTGAAGAAATTGTACTACAAAAAGCAGTGTCAGATGACTTAAAAGAAGTTGCTAAGAATTGGACTAAGATCTTAAATAAGGTATCTGGGCTAATAAAAGCATATTTAGTTAATGCAAAACCATCCATAGGAAATAACAATACATTATTATTGGTATTTACGGAAGCTATGGATAAAGAATTTATTTCAAAAGACAATCATATAAATGAAATTAAAGAAGTAATCGGTAAAGTCATCCATAGGGATGTTGAAATACAAACTAAGCTATTAAATGAAGGAAAACAAGCAATGGAAGAAATTCCTGATTTGACGAAAATAATTAAAAATATCCCCATAGAATATGAGGATTAAGGATTGGAAGGAGAAAGAAGAAATGGCAAAACGTGGAGGATTCCCAGGTGGAGCAATGCCTGGTAATATGAACAATTTAATGAAGCAAGCACAAAGAATGCAAAAACAAATGGAAGAAAAGACAAAAGAAATAGAGGAAAAAGAATGGGAAGCATCCGCAGGTGGTGGTGCTGTAACTGTTAAGGTATCTGGAAAGAAAGAAGTTACTGCTGTTGTGTTATCAAAAGAAGTTGTTGATCCAGATGATATAGAAATGTTACAAGATCTAATTATTGCTGCAACCAATGAAGCACTTCGTAAGATGGAAGAAGAGTCACAAGCTGTTATGGGTCAAATCACTGGCGGATTAGGCGGTGGCCTAGGAGGATTTCCTTTCTAATGAATTTTTATAGTAGCCCAATAGGAAAGCTAATTGAAGAATTAGGTAGACTTCCTGGAATTGGAGCGAAAACAGCTCAAAGGCTGGCATTTCATATTATTAATATGCCTACGGATCAGGTTACTAATTTATCCAATGCTATTATATCAGCTAAGGAAAATGTTAAGTATTGCAGTAGTTGCTATACCTTAACAGATAATGAGCTGTGTCCTATTTGTGCAAGTGATAAACGTAACCATAAATTAATAATGGTAGTAGAAAATCCAAGGGATCTTGCAGCCTACGAAAAAACAGGTAAGTTTGAAGGAATATATCACGTACTTCATGGTGCCATATCACCAATGCTTGGAAT
>JAFAEB010000330.1 GCA_023424235.1 Bacillota bacterium | reverse complement strand
GTATTATGAAGATCGTAGAAGGTTGGTTTGATGCACCAAAATTAACTGGTTTCTTTGGTGGTGCTAATGCTTGGTATAATAGCATTTTAGGAATTATAACAGAAGGAACAGATGCAATATCTGGAGCAACTCAAGCATCAGGAGCAGCAGACGCAGTTGCTAGTGCATCAGGTGCTGTAGCAGCAGTAGCAGACGCGGTATCTAGTGCTTCAGGAGCAGTTGAAGGAGCAGCTTCAGCTGGAAGTATATTTTTAAATTTTGATATTTTTGGATTAGTTCGTTTTATCTTAGTATCAAGTAACGAATTAGCACATTCTAAGCTTACAGACATTGCATTTAAACTTGATGTACCTCTTATGAACTGGTTCGTTGATAATGTAATTTTATCAAGTGATTCAATGCAAATTTTTATGCAAGTATTTATCGTTGTTGCAGAAATTTTAGTTGGTTTAGCTTTAATCGGTGGTTTATTCACTGCACCTGCAGCAGCATTTACATTAATTCTTCAATTTATGTTTGTATGTACAACTGGTTTATACTTAGGAACATTCTGGATGGTTTTCGCAGGAATCGCTGTATTAATTGGTGCTGGTAGAACATTAGGTCTTGATTACTATGCAATGCCTAAATTAAAATCACTATGGAAGAGAATACCATTAATTAGAAAGATGTATATTTACAATGATTAATTATGAAAAAGTGGATGTAGGTACAAAGGTCAAATATGATGAGGCAATGGATTTAGTAAAGCAAAAAATCCAACACATCTTAGGTAAATCACCTCTCATCATAAGAGACTATACCAAACATTTGTTAGGTGGCCAGGGTAAAAATATTCGTGCTTATTCTGTACTAGTAACAGCAGAAGATAGCGAAGGAATGGTTGACCCAAATGCCATAACAGTAGCTGCAGCAATTGAAATATTACATCTAGCAACACTTGTACATGATGATGTTATTGATAATGCTGATATACGTAGAGGTATACCCACACTTCAAAAAAAGTTTGGTAAAAGAACAGCGGTAATTTGTGGTGATTATTTATTAAGTGTTGCACTTAATCTAGTTGCTCAAATTCCAAATAAAAAAGATTATCTAGAATTAAAGATGCCAGATTTTGTTGGGAAAGTATGTTTAGGAGAGTTAAACCAACATATTAATAATACAAATTTAGATTTATCCATCTATCAGTATTTAAAAATAATTTCTGGTAAGACAGCAGCCTTATTTGAAGCTTCCTTCTTTGGCGGTGCAATTTTCTCTGGATGTAATGAAAGTGATGTTAATCAGTTTAAACGATTAGGTAATTATATTGGAATGATTTTTCAGTTATCTGATGATTGTATTGATTTTGATACTTCTGAAGAAATAGCCAATAAACCAGTTCAATCTGATTATGAACAAGGAGTTATAACCTTACCTCTTATTCATGCTCTAAAAGAAAAAAGCGAGTTAAAAGAAAAAGCAAGAACTAAGGGTATAACAAGAAATGAAATAAATGAAGCAGTATCAAGTACAAATGGTTTATTATTTACAAAAATGGTCATTAACAAGTATTATAAAAAATCAATGAAAATTATTGAAAGTTTGGAAATGACCGATAGCAAAAAAGATAAACTTGTCACTTTATTAAACAAAGCATCAAGATTAGCATAATATATAGGAGTAAGGATGTGAAATAGATAATATTTATATCATCTATTTCACATCGATAACTCGAATGTACTTCTATACATATAAGATAAGGAATAGACATGTTGAAGAGATTCTTAGATTATGTAGAAATTAGAACTAAAATTACGAGCACGTTTGTCTTTTTTATGACAATCTCGTATCTATTATTAAAGGATATTGCTATTAACTGGAAGTTAACCTGCATCTTTTTTGCAGCAATGTTTATATTTGATTTAACAACCACAGCAATAAATAATTATATTGATACGAAGGACAATAAAGAGAAACTTCAATTTACTCGTAAGGTTGCACGAAATATTATATATGTAATGTTTCTAATAAGTGCTTCATTAGGGCTTTATTTGGCCTTTTTAACAGATATAGTTATCTTTTTAATTGGTGGTTTATGCTTTATCTGCGGTGTATTTTATACATATGGGCCAGTACCAATCTCAAGACAGCCCTTAGGAGAGGTTTTATCAGGAATGTTTTATGGTTTTATGATACCATTTATCATTATGTATATTAATATGCCAACAGGATATTTTCTGTCTTTGAATGTTAATTTTAAAACAATATCCTTAATCGTTCATATTGAACCATTTATACGTTTACTTTTACTAGGAATCATACCTTTTTGCACGACAGCCAATATTATGTTAGCAAATAATATATGTGACTTAGAAAAAGATGTTTTGGTAAAAAGACATACTTTGCCATATTATATTGGCAAAAAAGCAATTCCTCTGTTTAGTGGTTTATATTACTTAACATTTGTTTCCGTTCTTTTAATGGTTATATTTAAAATGTTATCACCACTAAGCCTTTTAACTTTTCTTACCTTGCCTATCGTACAAAAGAATATTAATGTATTCAAAAGAAAACAAGAAAAGGCAAGCACGTTTATTATGGCAATTAAAAACTACATTATAATAATGGGTATAAATACGGTACTTATATTAATTAGTTCATTTTTATAATACATAAACACTTAATAAAGAAAGTAAAGAGTAAAGTTAAAATTATCACCATGTTATTATTCCATGAAAATGGATTAATATAAAAAATAAAAATAAATAATAGGGAGAAATTATTATGAAAAGAATTTTAGCACTAATACTTAGCTTAACATTAGTAATGGCTTTATTTACTGCATGTGGAACAAGCAAAGAAACATCAAAGGATGCAACTGACACTCCTGCAACAACAACTCCAGCTGAAACAACTACACCTGATACAACAACTCCAGATACAACAGCTCCAGCTGAAACTGCAAAAGCAGCTAAAACTGGTTTAGCAGTTATTACATCTGTAGGTAAATCTAAAGATGCTACTGCTGAAGCTGATGGTACAGGTCAAGTTGACTCTGTAGCTGTAGCATTATTAATTGGTCAAGATGGAAAAATCTTAGATTGTAAAATTGACACTGCTCAAACTAAAATTGCTTTCTCTGCAACTGGTGTTTTAACTACTCCTGCTGATACTGTATTCCAATCTAAACAAGAACTTGGAGCAGGTTATGGTATGGTTAAAAACTCTAAAATCGGTAAAGAATGGTTTGAACAAGCAAATGCATTAGCTGATTATGTAGTTGGTAAAACTGTTGAAGAAGTAAAAGGTATTACTGTTGATGAAGCTTCTGTACCTACAGTTGCTGATTTAACTGCAAGTGTAACTATTAAAATTGCTGATTATATCGCTGGTATTGAAAAAGCAGCTGCAAATGCAAAAGAACTTGGCGCAGTTGAAGGTGACGTTTTAGGTCTTGCTATCAATACAAATATGGAAGGTTCTAAAGACGCTGCAGCTGATGCTGAAGGTGTAGCTAGAGCATATTCTAACTACGCAGCTGTTACAACTAACGCTAATGGTGTTATTACAAGTGCAGTAGTAGATGCTTCTCAAAGCGATGTTAAATTTGATGCTACAGGTAAAATCACATCTGACTTAGCTGCAGAATTAAAAACTAAACAAGAATTAGGCGCTGATTACGGAATGGTTAAAAACTCTAAAATCGGTAAAGAATGGTTTGAACAAGCAAATGCTTTCACAGCTTATGTAGCTGGAAAAACTGTTGAAGAAGTAAATGGTATTGCATTAACAGAAGAAACAAAAGTAGCTGATGCTGAATTAGCTGCATCTGTAACTATGAAAGTTGCTCCATATATTTCTGTAATCACTAAAGCAGTTGGTAATGCAAAATAATTTGAACGATTATTAAATATGGTATGTAGAAGGGGAAGTGTAACTTCCCCTTTTTTTAGAGGTGAATAATTTGCTAAGAAAAATAATTGTATGTTTATTGCTAGTATCTATGATAACAAGCTTATCGGCTTGTAGTAGTAAAAAAGAAGAAACACGCTATCAGGCTCAATTTTTAGAGCTATTTAATACAGTTACACAAATAATTGGCTATGCTGAAACGAAAGAGGATTTTTCAGCCTTTGCAGAGCTAATTTATGATGAATTAAACGAATATCATAAGCTATATGATATTTATAATACTTATGACGGTATCAACAATTTAAAAACAATAAATGATAATGCTGGAATAAGCCCAGTAAAAGTGGACCAAAAAATTATTGATTTACTTCTTTTTTGTAAGGATGCATATAACTTAACAAGTGGGAAAGTAAATGTAGCCTTAGGAGCAGTATTAGAGGTATGGCATCAATATCGTACGGAAGGAATTGATTTTCCTGAAGATGCCAAACTACCACCAATGAATCTATTAGAAGAAAAAATAAATCATACAGATATAAATAAATTAATTATAAATGAAGAGGAACAAACCGTTTATTTAGAAGATAAAGATATGAGCCTTGATGTAGGTTCCATCGCAAAAGGTTATGCTGTTGAAATGGTTTGTCAGACAGCAATTGAAAAAGGATACGAAAGTGGACTAGTTAGTGTAGGTGGAAATGTAAGATCAATTGGTTCTAGAGATGGGAAGTCTGATCCTTGGAATGTTGGAGTTCAAAATCCTGACTTAGAAAATGAAGATAACTATTTATATATTTTAGATTTAATAGATAAGTCCTTAGTAACAAGTGGTGTATATCAAAGATACTATACAGTGGATGGAAAAACATATCATCATATTATAGATAGTAATACCTTAATGCCATCTGATTATTTCACCGCAGTATCTATAGTATGTAAGCATTCTGGATTAGCAGATGTATTATCTACAGCTCTATTTAATATGCCTTATGAGGATGGATTAAAGCTAATAGAGAGTTTAGATGATACAGAAGCATTATGGGTATTAAAAACAGGAGAAATTAAATTTAGTTCGAATTTTGAGGATTATATTAAAAAATAATGAGTACACTAATATTAACTTAATAAACAGCTAAGTGCATATGTTATAAAAGAGGATATGTGCTAGCTGTTTGATTAACTTCTAGAGAGTGTTTGTGTTTGTAATACATTTGATTCTAAAAAGAATATTGGGAACGTGTTTGCTTTAGAAGTTATTTAATAAGAAAGCATTATTATAATAAAAAATATGAATTAAAATATTAAAAATATAAGCTTTCAACCTATCTTCAAGTCATCAAACACTAGTATTTTCAAGGTTTTTTAACGAAATCAAAAAAAATTAAAAAAAGTTTTAAAAAGTTGTTGACATAATCACTTTCATGTAATATAATAGTTCTTGCGTCACCGAGAGGTACACAAAACATCACAGAAATACGGGGTGTGGCTCAGTTTGGCTAGAGTGCTTGATTTGGGATCAAGAGGTCGCAGGTTCGAATCCTGTCACCCCGATTGTTTTTCTAAATTACATATTGAGTAACTTATTCAATAAGTTTAAAAAAACGGACAACCTTTTCGCGGGTGTAGTTCAATGGTAGAACACTAGCCTTCCAAGCTAGATACGTGGGTTCGATTCCCATCACCCGCTTTGTATACCTAGAGTATACTGTTTGTGTCTGTAGCTCAGCTGGATAGAGCAACGCCCTTCTAAGGCGTGGGTCAGGGGTTCGAATCCCTTCAGGCACATTTTTTAATTAGTATAAGTTGTTAAATTGATAATGGTTACCAATTTTATTCCTTGTATTATCTTAAGAAATTATTAAACATTTTTATATGGTGGGTATAGCGCAGTTGGTTAGCGCGCCAGATTGTGGCTCTGGAGGCCAAGGGTTCGAATCCCTTTATCCACC
>JAFAEB010000323.1 GCA_023424235.1 Bacillota bacterium | reverse complement strand
GAAAATCTACGCTAAGCAATATGTTTGACAATCATCCACCGTTTCAAATAGACGGAAACTTTGGTGGAACTGCAGGAATTCTAGAATTATTCCTACAAAGTACCATGGAGAGGGTTGTATTATTACCAGCACTACCAAGTGCATTACATAGTGGTTCCATAAGTGGAATCTGTATTAAGGGTGGTGGTGAGGTTTCCCTAGAATGGAGAGATATGAAATTAGTATCTTGTATAGTCACTGCAAAATGTGATTTAAATACCAAGTTTATCTATAAGGATAAGCTTATGGAAGTATCTATGACAAAAGGAGAAGTTAAGAAATTAGAACTATAGAGTAATGTGCATCAGGTTATATGCTAAAGTAAAGCTATCAGGCAAGAGTGTTTGATAGCTTTACTGCTATGTATTGGGAGGTAACTATGGCTGTAAAGTCTACATATAATAAGCTATAGTATTGTGTTTCTTAATTTAAGTTACCTAAACTTTCTTGATTCTAATCGAATTTTAATTTGTATAAATTGGAAATTGTTGATATAATTTACATGAGGATTAAATATTTCAATAAACTATTAACTATTCTAAAGTAAGGAGGTTTATATGAAAAAAGATAATCTAATGTATATTGGAAAGCAAATAGGAAGAATAATAATGAGAATAGCAATTCTATCCAGCGCTTCCTTTTTAATATCTTTTTTAATGGAGTATTTTTTTGAATTTAGATTGATTAGTACACTTGAGATAATAGGACTTATTTTAATTGTGATTGGTCTTTTCTCCATCTTTGGTAACACAGGGGTAAGAACAAATACCAATCTAGCAAGATTTTTAGTAGGTTCGGATACACTAAATAGAAATGATGTGGAATCAAGAAGTGGAAGCTATATATTTAGCTTTTATGTTATAATTTCTGGTTTAATATTATTATTATCCACAATATTTCTCCCATCTTAATTATAGATAAAGAAGAGGGATGTAACTAAGATTTAATTCTTAGTTTACATCCCTCTTGAATTTTATAATAAGGTTTGTGTTCTAACATCCACAAGACCTTTGGTCGTTAACCTAAGTTCAGGTATTACAGAAAGACTGATAAAAGCTAAGGTCATAAATGGGTCGATACCTTCTGCTACTCCTAAATCTTTTGTCATTTCCTTCATATGCTCAATGTTATCTGCTAATGACTTTGTATCCAAATCACTCATTAGTCCTGCAATTGGTAAAGGAAGTTCACCAATTATGTTACCATCTAAAGCAATTACAATACCACCACCTAGTTCAATCACTTTATTGGCTGCTATCATCATATCCAAATCATTTGAGCCAATCACAATTAAATTATGTGAATCATGGGATACGGAGGATGCAATAGCACCTTTTGTTATACCAAACCCCTTTACAATACCAAGACCTATATTACCTGTATTGTGATGTCGCTCAATTACTGCTAATTTCAACAGCTTATTTTGATGAAGCTCATCCCAGCTTAAGGAAGAGAGAGGAATACGTACTTCCTTTGTTAAAATTTCCTCTTTTACAAGTTCAATTACTGGAAAACCATCTTCTGTAAATCGATTTATCTCTTTCATATGAATTTTAAAATCATCTTCTTTAACTTTGTCACAATGGAAGGAATGATAAACTGCATTCTTTTGTTCTTCCTTTATTGTTGGCTCTTCAATAGGAATAAGACCTTGAGAATCATAAACTTTTTTTCCATTTTTAAAAACAGTTTCCACCTCTATTGTTTCAAGGTCATTTAAGATTAAGATATCAGCCTTGTAACCAGGTGCAAGGGCACCAGTATTTTTTAGCCCAAAATAAGAAGCAGCATTAAAAGTAGCCATTTTAATTGTAGTAACTGGGTTGGCACCATTTTTTATGGCTTTACGAATTATATAATCAATATGGCCGTATTCAAGTAAGTCAAAGGGATGTTTATCATCCGTAACTAACATAGCACGATTATAGTAAGGTGCTTCAAATAACTTCATTAATGCATCCATATTTTTAGCAGCAGTACCCTCTCTTATCATAATCCACTGGCCACGTTTTATTTTTTCCATTGCTTCATCTAGATTACTGCACTCATGATCCGATTGAACTCCAGCAGCTACATAGGCATCTATATCCTTACCTTTAAGACCGGGACCATGACCATCAACTACTTTGACATATTTTTTAGCATCTTTAATCTTATCTAAAATGTCTTTGTCACCATTTATTGTTCCAATGTAATTCATTACCTCAGCTAAACCAACTACATTCTCTTTTTTATAAAGTGGCTCTAAATCCCTTGCATATAAATTACTACCACTTTCATCAAAGGAAGTTGCAGGTACGCAGGAAGGTAATACAAAATAGATATCTAGTGGCAAACCTTTTGAAGCCTCCATCATATACTCAATCCCAATTAGCCCATTTACATTAGCAATTTCATGTGGGTCTGTAATAACAGCAGTAGTACCATGAGGTACAATAGCTTTCGCAAACTCAATTGGTTTTAACATCGAACTTTCTATATGAATATGCCCATCAATAAAACCAGGAGTAATATACTTATTTGAGCAATCAATTTCTGTCAATCCATCATAATTCCCTATACCAACAATATAACCATCACAAATAGCGATATCATTAATTTCAATCTCCTCTGTAAAAACATTAACAATACGGCCTTTTTTTAAAACAAGATCTGCTTTACGAGTTCCCTTTGCCACCTCTAACATATAATTATTTAACATAATTCACCGCTTTCTAAATTGAGCATTATTATAAATTACCTAACAATTGTATCTTCTACCTTATTATAATAGTTTTATATAATGGCTATTATTCTAGTACGTAATTTCACTAAAATCAACACTATTTTTGAAAATTTAATATATAATTTAATGCCATAATATAAATATTCAAATTTTTGGGTAAGCTTGTAATTAATTTTTAGTTATTGGAATGATATTCATTTATGATATGTTGTTAATTATAAATTAATATAGTATTCCTTATTAATATTAATATGCATACTTGATATAAGAGCTTCTGAAAGGTTACTATTTATTTTTTCTATGTGAAACAATCATAAAAGAAAAAATTAGGAAAAATAAATAAAAAAATATTGTAAATTGAAAATTTATCATATAATATGTAGATGTATAACGAATTGTTAGTACTTTTTTTATGAATTTATTACAAATTATTAAATTCTGGAGGGGTTATTTATGGGATTTCGTGCATTGGATCGTAAGCATCAAAAGGTAAGTGAATTAGAAGAAAAAATATTGGATTGGGATTATTCTATGGACCTTGTTTCCAGCGAAGGATCTATAAAGGAGAAGATATATCAAAATCTAAAAGAGTACTTTTTAGAATTTCACAATCACTTTGAGAACATTCGATTAGTTGCAAATCAATTTGAAGGTGTTGCAGAAGAAGTAAAGGGGATTTCAAGTAATGTTAAGTATGCAACAGAGTACATATCAAAAGGATCAGAAAATCAGTTAGAGGATGTAGAACAATGTTTAAAAGTAGCAGATGAATTATCCAATCAGATTAGTATGATTGACTCTAAATTTAAAGAGCTAATTCATTTATCTGAGGATATGAATGAAGTTAATGAGCGAGGTAAAATTAATATTATTAATTTATCCAACCAACAGATCGAGAATCAAGAAGTGTTAAAGACCATTACGGATAAAATCTATGTACTTGTTGGTAAATCTCAGAATATAAAAGATATTACTAAGGTGTTGCATGATATTGCAAATCAAACGAATCTATTAGCCCTTAATGCAGCTATTGAAGCTGCAAGAGCTGGGGATGCAGGAAAAGGGTTTGCAGTAGTTGCTGATGAGGTCAGAAAGTTATCAGAACAAAGCAGAATTGCAAGTCAAAATATTAATGAATCCATTGTTGATATTACGGATGAATTAGACAGGTTAAAGGTAACAGTAGATCACTCACAAAATACATTTGGTGCACAAGAAGATGCAGTTAAAACAGTTGTACATGCATTTGAAGAAATCAATACCTTTATGAATACCTTCCTTGACCATCAAAAGGATTTTAGTAATAAGGTGGAAGGATTAGATAAGGAGAAGGCCAATTTACTTGGTGCAGTCAGCGATATTGCATCGGTAATTGAAGAAGCATCTGCAACGACAGAGGAAGTATCTTCTTTAACTATGAGTCAAGATGGTATTATTGACTTGTTAGTAAAAATGTCTAGAGAACTAAATCAAAAAGTAGATGCAATTGAAGATAATTTTAAAAAGGTTAAAATTAATCGGACGATACGTAAGCAAATGAAGGTTGCTATTATATTTGACCTTCATGATAAATTCTGGGAGCCTACAATGAAGGAAAGCATAAAATCTGCGAAGGCCCTTAATCTTATTGTGGAGTTCTTTGCTCCAAAATCAAGAGTAAAGGGTGCAGGTGAAATGTGCGAGTACCTAGATGAGATTTTATCAAAAGAGCTTGACGGAATTGTAATTAGCCCAATTGATGATAAGGGAGTTTTTGAGCGATTAAAAAGAGCAGTGGAAAAGGGCATTCGTATTATTTTTATTAACTCCTTATTGTCTGGTATTAAGCACGAAGCATTAATTGAAACGAATGGTATTAAATTAGGTATAAATGCTGCGAATGTTGCGAAAAAGTTATTAGCAAATGGACAAGAAGTGATTGTAGGGTTATGGTCTGATAGTAAAATTGCTTCTATTGAACAGCGTGGAGAAGGATTTATTAATGAACTAAAAAAATATCCTGGTATAAAAGTAGTGAAAGAGATGATTCCTGGAGAACCTAAGGATAAAGAAGCAGAGGAGATTATAGCAGATATGCTAAAACGTAATCCTAATGCGAAATTAATATTTTCAACCAATGTAGGTTGGGGACTTAAGTACGGAGCTTACTTTAAGAAACATCCTTCTGATATTAAAGTAATTACTGTAGATTTTACAAAAGAAATCGCAGACTTAATTAAAAATGGTTATATAGAATCTGCCATCGCGCAACGTGCCTTTACTTGGGGAACATTAGCCCTTGATATATTGGTAGATGTAGTAAATAATAGAAAAGTTGAAACCTATACAGATACAGGTACTTATGAAGTTAACAGGAATAATATTGCAATTTACGAGAATCGTATCAGTTAACTAAAAAGTTTACAATTCAGATTACTTATGTTAAACTTCCATTATTGATTAGAGTGTAAACCTAGCCTTTGTTTGCACTCTAATTATTAGTAGGATAAATAAAGGAGATACCATGATTAGAGATACATTTTCAGATATACTCGATAATAAGAATGTGAGGCAAAATCTAATACAGTTAAAAGCCGAACTAAAGATAAGTAACAATAAGGTGGCTTTACTTTATCAGATGGGTGGAGATTACTCCATATTTCAAAAGCTGATTCGGGATGAAGATCCAAAGGTTAGAAAAAATACAGCTTTAATTATGGGTGAATTAGGTGTACCCTCTTTTCTTGATGTACTTTATGAAGGGTATTTAAAAGAAGAGCAATTATTTGTGAAAAGCTCATATTTAACAGCAATGAAAGATATGGATTATAGCAATTTAATACCTGAACTAAAAAAGAGACTTGAGTATTTAACCAGTCTTAACATAGAAGAATCGGATAAAAAGCATATTAATGAAGAAATTCGTACGCTAACGAATCTTGTTTTAAAAATGGAAGGAACTAAGAGTCATTTGTTTACTGGCTATCATATTCCTTCTACTTTATGCTTATTAACCAACCGTAATTTTAAAGAGATTACCTTAGAGCAATTAAAAAGTCATAAAGCGAAAGAATTTAATGCAGGTGTTATCGTTAATACAAATGACTTAAGTGATATCTTAGAAATTCGTACCTTTAGTGAATTATTGTTTATGCTTGAGGATGTTAAGTCTGTACCTAATGATATAAATCTTATCGCTGATTTGATAGCAAACAGTAGTTTATTAGATTTTATGTTAAAGAGACATAAAGAGAAGGCTCCATTTTATTTTCGTATTGAATTAAAAAGTAAAATGGATTTAGACAAAAAAAGTAGCTTTACTAAAAAGTTAAGTAGTGAGATCGAGCGATTAACCAATCGTAATTTCATCAATACTACTTCAAACTATGAATTTGAATTACGATTAATTGAAAATAAAGAAGGTAATTTTAATGTATTAATTAAATTATTTACATTAAAAGATGAAAGATTTCATTACAGAAAGGAAGTAGTTGCATCAAGCATACAACCAGTGAATGCAGCATTAATCGCAGCGCTTGCTAAGTCCTATTTAGTAGAAGATGGTCAAGTATTAGATCCTTTTTGTGGTGTAGGAACTATGCTAATCGAGAGACATAAGTTAGTCAATGCAAAGACGATGTATGGATTAGATATCTATGGTGAAGCAATTGAAAAAGCAAAAATAAATGCGAAAGAAGCGAATCCAATTATCCATTTTATTAACCGTGATTTCTTCGATTTTAAACATGAATATTTGTTTGATGAGATTTTTACCAATATGCCAAGAGTAATGGGGCATAAAGATGAGGATGAAATTAATCATATTTATCAAAGATTCTTTTTAAAAGCACATGAGCATTTGAAAGAAGATGGAATAATTGTTATGTATTCACATAGTAAAGAAAATGTTAGAAGATTAATGAATCCAAAAAAATACAAATTACTAGAAGAACTTGAAATTTCCAAAAAAGAAGGAGCTTATCTATTTATTATAAAGTGTATAAAATAAGATAGATAAATTATTTCCTAATATATGGCATAGTTTAATCAATTCAGTGGAGAATTTAGCCTCTGAATTGATGCTATAGTCTGAATAATTCGTCGAATTATAGCAGTTTTTAGAAAAATAAAAAAATTGTAAAAATAGTATTGACAACAAGCTATCGCCATGCTAGAATAAAGGAGTATTTTAGATGTCCGTATTGATTTCACATATTTTTGTAAATCATTAGCTCGTTTAATGATTTGCAAAAGTATGTGATTTTTTTATAGCAATAAAAAATATAAATATTATTAATGTAGGAGGTATCTTTCATGAACAAAGGTACAGTAAAATGGTTTAACGAACAAAAAGGTTTTGGTTTCATTACTAACGATAACGGTGGAGATGATGTATTCGTACATTTCTCAGGTATCGCTTCTAATGGTTTCAAAACATTAGCAGAAGGTCAAAGAGTAACATTTGATATTACACGTGGCGAACGTGGAATGCAAGCAACTAACGTTGTTATCGCATAAGCTAATTCGTTAACTTTTTAAAGGGTATTGTCTGTTTTAAGTAATTAAAATGGACAATACCCTTTTTTTATTTTTCCTTTTGATTTGTACCAATCGCCAGTATAACCTCAATAAGGACTTGTGATACCACTTATAAGGATTATAAATGAAAGAGCAAGTTTTTTATAAAGAAGGGCATAATTTATAAATGATTTTATCGTTTATTCATGATAAACTTTACATTATATTTGAAACATAAAATGATTTAGATTTATTTACCCTAATAAAGGAAAGGCTGGTATTACATGCATATATCACTTACAGGTAGCTGGGATGTAAGGTTTGACAATAGAAGTACTATATATAAGGATAAAATTAACCTACCTGGAACAACAGAAATGGCAAAGCTATATAGTCCTAATACAGTAAAAGATGATCCCTCTACCTTATATCTAGGAAGAGAATACAAGCATCATGGAGAGGTATGGTATCGTAAAGAAATTGAGATACCTTATAATTGGGATGGTTATAATGTACAACTACACCTTGGTAGAAGTAAATTTACAAAGGTTTATTTGGATGGAAGCTATATGGGAAGATCCTACGAGACATTGATACCACAAGTACATGAATTAGGAGTGTTAACTCCTGGTACTCATGAGTTAGTGATTTGTGTAGATAATGCTTTAGAGCAATATGAAGGTTTTCCTAAAAGTTTATATATGGGTCATCAATACACGGATCATACCCAAACGAATTGGAATGGTATATTAGGTGAGATAAGTTTATCTTCTTATAAAGATGCTTTTATAAAAGAAGTGTTTCTTCATGGTGAGGATACAGCTATAAAGGGAAAAGTTTATATCGGTCTTGAAAATGAAATGGAGCATGATCGAGATGGAGTGGGACTGGCGTCCCCCTATAGGCTAGAAGTGTCAGTGTATCAATATGGTAGAGAGCTTGTTTGGGAACTGCCTAATGATGAAAGTAAATTATGGAGCTTTAATAATATCAATAAAAATAGTATTGAGTTTATAATTCCAAAGAATATTCTAGCTTACTGGGATGAATTTACTCCAGTATGGTATGAAGTTAGGGTTAAGTTATATAAGGACAAGGAATTACTATGTCCTATATTTAAAACAATTACTGGAAATCGTAACTTAAGCATTAAGAGGCGAGAATTACTTTTAAACCAAAAGAGAATTTCCTTACGTGGAAGTCTAGATTGTGGTATATATCCTTTAACAGGAGCTGCACCTTCTAGGGTTGAAGAGTGGAAAAGCATTTTTAAGAGAGTGATGGAGTATGGTATAAATCATTATCGTTTTCATAGCTGGTGTCCTGAGGAAGCAGCATTTATAGCAGCAGATGAATTAGGATTTTATCTACAAGTAGAGTTATCATGTTTTGCAAATGGCTTATATTTACCATGTGATGAGAAATATGATAAAGTATTAGAAGATTATCTCTATGATCAAAGTGAAAAAGTAATACGTAGTTATGGGAATCATCCAAGTTTTATTCTTTTTGCTGTAGGAAATGAAATGATAGGTAATGTGAAGGCCTTTGAACTATTACTTAAGCATTTAAAGAATATAAGAAAAGATATTTTATATACACAAGGCTCCAATAACTTTCTAGAGAATCCTACTATGTGTAGCGAAGATGATGTATATATTATGATGCGTACTACTAAGACAGATAATATAAGAGCATCTTTTTCTCATAACGATATGCCACTTGGATATATGCAGAGTAAGGATAGACAAGGAAGTAATACAGACTATAATGAAGCTTCCAAAGTATCCCTTGTACCTTTAATATCCCATGAAATTTGACAATATCAATCACTCATAAGAATTAAGGATAAAGAAAAATTTACTGGTCCACTACGACCTGATGCTTGGAATATTATAGAGGAAAGGCTTAGAG
>JAFAEB010000201.1 GCA_023424235.1 Bacillota bacterium | reverse complement strand
GTGTTATTTAAATCAAAAATAGATGGTGTAATGCATGCCTGTGGTCATGATGCTCATGCATCAATGCTTCTAGGTGCTGCTAAAATTTTATCTGAAATGAAAGATGAAATACCTGGTGAAGTACGTTTTTTCTTTCAAGAAGGTGAAGAAACATTTACAGGTGCCAAGCTGATAATTGAAGCAGGTGGAATGGATGGAGTGGATGCTTGTTTTGGAATGCACGGAATGCCAGAATTTGAAACGTCTTTTGTAAATATTGAGGCTGGATATCGAATGGCAGGTTGTGATACCATTTATGTTAAATTTGAAGGCGTATCTGGTCATGGTTCAGTACCACATAAAGCGAAGGATACCATTCATCCGGCCTGTATGTTTGTTATCGATCTTCAAGGAATTGTTACAAAAAATATAAATGCTCAAGATCCAATTGTACTTTCTGTAGGTAAATTCATTGGAGGGACTAAGGCAAATGTAGTTTCCAAGTATACTGAGCTTGATATTTCTATGAGATACTTTAGTCCAGAGGTTAGAAAGATAGCTCATGAAGCTATTTTAAGACATGCAAAGGCCATAGCAGATTCATATGAACTAAAAGTCGATGTAAGTATTGAAGAAAGTGCCATAAGTCTTTTCAATGATGCTGAACTAGCAGAGCTTGCTGAAAAATCGGCAGAAAAAGTATTAGGTGAAGGTAAAAATAAAAGGTTACCAAGATATATGGGTTCAGAAGATATGCCATACTACTTCCAACATGCGAAAGGAGTATATGCATTTATGGGATATCGAAATGAAGAAAAGGAAGCAGTATACTTCCCACATCATGAAAAGTTTAAGATTGATGAAGACTATATGAAATATGGTACTGCACTTCATGTTCAATTTGCTCTTGATTTTTTAAATCAATAGGTTCATGTTAATATAATAAAAGCAAACCCTACCTAAAGTTTAGTTGCTGATGAGTGAGGTTTGCTTTTTATATATAATTTACCCATCTTCCATAAATAAAGGATTGTTAGATGAGGAAATATGTAATATCATTATAGTATTAAAAGGGTATGGCTAGTACCTTTATCCAAATGATAATATATAAAATAGGAGGAAAAACTATGAAGTTTATTTCATGGAATATAGATTCATTAAATGCTGCCTTAACAAGTGCATCAGATCGTGCTTTGTTATCTAAAAATGTACTTGAGGGGATTGCAGAACATAATCCAGAAGTTATTGCTATACAGGAAACAAAGCTACCAAGTAATGGTCCTACAAAAAAACACTTAGAAATTTTAGAGGATATGTTCCCAGATTACGAAATTGTTTGGAATAGCTCAGTCGAACCAGCACGTAAAGGGTATGCAGGTACCATGTTCTTATATAAGAAGTCCTTAACTCCTTCTGCCACCTATCCAGCAATTGGCGCACCTAGCACCATGGATGCTGAAGGTAGAATTATAACATTGGAGTTTGATGATTTCTACATAACACAAGTATATACACCTAATGCAGGGGATGGATTGGATCGTTTGGTAGAACGTCAAATTTGGGATGAAAAATATGCAGAGTATTTGGAAAGTCTTGATAAATTGAAACCGGTTATTGCAACAGGAGATTTTAATGTTGCACATAAAGAAATTGACTTAGCACATCCTAATAATAATCGTCGTTCCGCTGGTTTTACTGATGAGGAAAGGGATGGTTTTACGAATCTTTTAGCAAAAGGCTTTACCGATACATTTCGCCATATAAACGGAGATGTAACTGGTGTATATTCTTGGCGGGGACAACGTGTTAAAACCAGTAAAATAAATAATTCTGGTTGGAGAATTGATTACTGGATCGTAAGTGATCGTATAGCAGATAAAGTAATAAAATCTGAAATGATTGATTCAGGTCCAAGACAAGATCATACCCCAATCCTACTAGAAATTGAACTTTAAAATGATAATAATCAAACGAAAGTGTGTAAAATGAACATATTTGATAAGATTAGAGAAGATATTATGGCAGATACCATGAATGCTAACTATACAAGTAAGGGGATAGCACCTATATTTAAGGCATCTTATGAAGCTCGTATTGTCATAATTGGACAAGCACCAGGACGTAAAGCAGAGGAAACACAGTTATTCTGGAATGACTTGAGTGGTGACCGATTACGGGACTGGATGGGAATTTCGAGAGAAGAATTTTATAGTACTGATCGGATTGCACAATTACCGATGGATTTTTACTATCCGGGCAAAGCGAAAACAGGTGATATGCCGCCTCGCAAAGGATTTGCAGAGAAATGGCATCCTAGGTTACTTCATGAGATGCCTAATATTAAGACCATACTTCTCATTGGTAATTATGCGCAAAAGTATTATTTGAATGAGCAATGTAAAAGAAATCTAACAGAAACAGTGAAAAGTTACAGGGAGTATTTACCAGCGTATTTTCCATTAGTTCACCCTTCACCATTAAATCAGGGTTGGTTTAAGAAAAACTTGTGGTTTGATAGGGATGTTTTACCTGAGTTAAAAGTAATTGTAACGAATTGTTTAAACAATAATACTTGAATAGAACAATCAAATCTGGTAAAGGCCTAGAATTCTACTAAGCAAAATATTTGTAAGAGACTAGTTAAGTGAAGAAAGGATTGGATAAAATGAAAAATAAGAAACTGAGTATTAAAGCACAGATGCTTATTAGAAAACCAATACAAGAAGTATATGAGGCTTTTGTAGACCCTGAAATCACTACGAAATTCTGGTTTACAAAGAGTAGCGGAAGACTAGAACAAGGTAAGCATATCCGGTGGGAGTGGGAAATGTATGGTGTATGGGATGATATTTATGTAAAAAGTATGATAGAAAACAATCAGATAGAAGTCGAATCTTCAGATAAAACTAGGATCGAATGGGTATTTACATCCAGCACCCAAGGAGAAACTTTCGTTACCATTAGCAACTCAGGATTTACAGGTAGCGAAGATGATATTATTAGTCAGGCTATAGATGCAATGGGAGGATATACTATGGTGCTTTGTGGTTTAAAGGCATTACTTGAACACAATATTCAGTTGAATCTTGTTGCTGATAGAGCACCTAATGCATATTTGTAAGTAAGTCAAATATATAAAAGAGTTTAACAGCAATTATGTAAAGTTCCAATCATCTTTCAAACATTAAACTAAAACTTGACACTATTTGTGGTCAATCGTATAATTTTAATGTAATGGGAGGTGGGGGAATGAGAAGATTTTTAATCAGTAGAAGTTTAGAATTTAACAAGCATTCCATTTCTGTTTTTGATAGATAAATTTCTAGCAGTGGGTAACTATATATTAATTATGGTATATAGTGTTAGAAATTATTTATCCAATAAAGAAAGGATGTTATAGAATGAATAATAATGTTGTTACAAGATTATCTTCATCAGCTAGAATAAGTAAAGCAGTTGGGAATTATACTCATATCACAAAAATAAAACCTAATTCAACATTTTACACATTTTCAGGGCAAATTGGTGCAGATATAGATGGTAATATTCCAGAAGATTTTAATCATCAAGTAAATAATACATTTATCAATATATCTAATTTACTTAAAAGTATAGATTTAGGACCAGATAATGTAATAAAAGTAAACATATGGTCAGTAGAAGAAATTGATTGGGAGTATTTTGATAAAATCTATAATGATTTTTTTGGTGAGCTTTCTCCTTCAATGACTATTGCATATGTTAATGCACTAGGTTTAGATACAATAAAAATAGAAATTGAGATATGGGCTGCTGGATAATTAAGAGACACTTTATATAAAACAAGATTTTAGGAATTATATCGCATTGAGGACGTGTTGCAACTAACGAATAAAGTTAGATTTACAACACGTCTTTTTAATTGAAAAGAGCTTAAAACAGATTGAAAAATTTGGAATAATAAAATATAATTAATTAACTATATTTTCTTATTATATGGGTATTTTGATTAGAAATAAGTTATGTTATTAAGTTATTGATTATGTAAATAAAAACAAGGAGGAAGTATGAATGGGGATGTATGAAGAAGGATTACAAATAATCGAGGATAGGTGTGGTAACGGTAAGGATAATGTAATATCACTTTCGACGATAGCAATGGATGAGAACGCTTATGGCAAACCACGACCTTATGTCCGTGATGTGGATGCTTTCTATGAAGATGGTGTTTTCTATATAACCACTTGGGCACAATCAACTAAAATGCAGCAAATAGCAAAAAACCCAGAAGTTGCATTCTCAGTTTGTAATCAGTGGTTTTCTGGAAATGGTATTGGTGAAAATCTTGGGTGGGTTTTAGACCCGAATAATGCAAAGATAAGGTCTAAGCTTCGAGATGCATTTTCTATTTGGTATGATTCTGCAAATAATGAAAGGGATGAAAACTGCATTATTTTGGCAATCCGCATAACAAGAGCTACGGTACTAAAAGACCATGGAGCAGTTCGATATTATATGGACTTTGTAAATAAAGAGGTAAATGAAGAAGGAAAAATTAAATAAAGTAGTAAAACGATATGGCTATATAATTTACTTCAGTTATATCCATAAAAAAGATAGGAGAGTTATGTAACTTATTAGAAGTTTACTCTTATCTTTTTATCGGACACAACATCGTATTATAAGACATGGCTATTAAAGTAAGAATATTGTATAGTATCCTTGAAGGGATGGTGGTTTATGAATTGGATACAAAGCTTATCGAGAGCGATTCATTTTATTGAGAATCACTTGACAGAAGACATTAACATAGATGATGTATCTTATGAGTCTTATACATCAACTTCTCATTTTCAACTTATTTTTCATGTTATTATGGGTATGACCGTAGGTGAGTATATCAGATATAGACGACTTACTTTGGCTGCTCTTGATTTACTTAAGCAAAATGGCAGAATAATAGATGTGGCTTTACGATATGGATATGATACTCCAGAGAGCTTTTCGAAAGCATTTACACGGTTTCATGGTGTACCACCTTCTAAAGCTAAGATTGGAAATGTTAAACTCTTTCATCCCTTATCCATTAATGTTACCATACAAGGAGGATTTGATATGTCACGTAATTTAATTGATGAATTTTATTGGAATGACTTTAAAGAACAGAATGGTGAGAATTTGACGGATACTGAGAAATACCAAAGGATTGTTACCTGGGCAGCATCTGCTAGAGGACAAAATCCTAGTGTATTTGATGCCTTGACCGAATGGATATTAGATGATACGCAATGGACGGATGATAAACTGCTTGAAAACCAGCAAATATTGATGAAAGGTGTATTTGCACGTTTTAAGGAACAGAATGCACAACTTCGAAGTTATTTGTTAGAACTAGAACCTTCTGGCGTGGTTAATGTAGCCGTATTTAAAGCGTTGGACCGATTTGACGAAGAGTTGTCTGGATTAAGCCAAGATAAGCACTTGCAAGAAGTGGTAGCTAAGATGTTTGAGGATTTTTCGGTTATGGGAGAAAAAAATACACGTAAGTTGATTGCAGGGAATAAGACAGGAGCATCAGGAACTGATAGTGTTGATTTATTTGGGTACATCAATTGTCTTAAGGACTTAGATGCAGGTGTGCAATGGGCACTATTTATGCCAGATGTAGTTAAGAGACAACAAAAAGACTTTAAAGTAGATAGTTTTGAATATAAAAAGATGCCTGCTATGCGATTTATAGGTCGTGAAGGAGAAGAGCTAGATAATTTGGAAGCTCGTAAAAAACTATTTAATTTACTTGATGAAATGAAGGAGTTGGGCTCTGATATTTCTTATGATGTTTTCTTTATGCATCATAATGGCTTAGGGGTGGATGTAGGTCCATGGCATGGAGTTTGGGGACGGTTTATGAAGGCAGATACCCCAGTCCCAGAAGGATTTTTGCATTTTGACTTTGAGCCATTTAATGATGAAAAGGCGGGCCTACCGTATATTTCCCAGTTTGCATT
>JAFAEB010000183.1 GCA_023424235.1 Bacillota bacterium | reverse complement strand
CTAGTAAGAATTATACTCCTATCTTAGCAGTTAAATTAAAAGACCAGATAAAGTATTATCCACTAGAAGGAGATTTTGTCACAAAAGAGGCTTTTCGTCTTGTAGGAGAAATAAATCCCTATTCTCTTTTTTCGAATGAACTCTCTGAATATATAGAATTAGGTATAAGGTTAGGAGAAGACCAATATATAGAGCTTGCGAATGAACATATGACACAAGAAGAAGGAATATATTGGTTTACTTCTTATCGATATATAAACAAGGAAAAGAGATATCGAATAGTAGAAGAAAGCAAGTGAAATAGGAGGAAGTTAAGGAGAGAAAATTTAAATGATTAGCGTTATTGTACCAGTTTATAATATTGAGTCTTACATTGAAAGGTGTATCACTAATATACTGAATCAAACAAAAAGTGAGTTTGAGCTGCTATTAATTGATGATGGCTCTACAGATAGTTCTGGTATAATTTGTGATAACTACGAAAAAAAAGATAAAAGAATTCGTGTGATACATAAATCCAATGGTGGATTGTCTGATGCAAGAAATATGGGGACAGAACAAGCCATAGGAGAATGGATAACTTATATAGACGGAGATGATTATGTTGAAGCAGAGTATCTTGAAGAATTATATAATTTATGTATTGAGAATAGGGTTAATATATCTGTAATAAGCGAGAGAATCCAAAAAGAAGGAAATCAGGAAGAGATAAGAGAGGCTCGAGAACATTCAGTAAGGATTATAAAGGGGAGAGAGGCTGCAGAAGAGATTATTCATTATAATAAACAGTATATGATATATGCCTGGGGAAAATTATATCATAGAAGCCTAATTCCTTTCCTCTTATATCCCTATAAAAAGATTCATGAGGATGAATATGTAACCTATAAGTTGTTATATGAAACGAAAGAAGTAGCGGTTTCCTCTAAAATATGCTATAACTATGTAGTTCGAAAGAGTAGTATTACAAAAGAGGCGTATTCGATTAGGCGGCTAAATAAGCTTGAGGCCTTAGAGGAAGCAATTAATTATTTTAATCAGAAACAGGATTACGAATTTGTAGCATATGCAAAATTAAGATACTTTTTAAACCTTCAAATTGCCTGGTACAGAGTGTATCATAGCCCAATCATTGAAAACAAGCAAACAGTTATAAAAGAACTATTAGCTAAGAGGCGAGCCTTCCTCAATAAAGAAAAAAAACTTTTATGGAAGACAGCAAGTTTAATAGAGAAAATCACCATATTAATGTTTTCTATCCATCCTATTTTATATGGATGGCTAAGTTCTATTGTTCTATATATCCAATCAAACGAAAGAAGCTAATACGTAAATAATAATAAAATTTTGTTATCTTCCACTTGATACTCTTATGAAACGATTGGGATAATTCAACTGAGGACAAGGCATATCTTTCCCAGATGAAGATAGCTTCTTGGGTATTTTCAATTGTATGTATGGAATGTTTGCCCAAACCAGTTGCTTGTCGTATTTCTTCCTTTAATAATAAAATAGAATTGTTAGAAGGAAAGGATAGGAGTATCATAGTAGTAGGCTTATTCTTTGAGTAGCACCAAGTGGCTTTTCTAAGCAGTGAATTTATATGAATCTTATTTACCTTTGTCATCCATGTTTCATATTTATATAGATCGTAAATTAATTGGTTGAATTCCTTAAAAGTTAGAAAGACATCTTTTGTATTATAAATAGTCGCATTATATTTAGACAAAGTGCATGCAGTTAATTTATTCATGTCCTTTTTATTAGCAAAAGGCCATAGGAAAATGAGCTGCATGTTCTCTTTATCTCTGTTTAATGATTCCTTCATTTCCCATATCCTCCTTTATAAGATATTAATGTACGCTCGAGTCAGAACACGCTGTCAAATTAATCAATTCTAATAATAATTTTTAATTTTATAAAGAGTGAGCATAAGATAATATTTTTTTACTTGTTTCTCGAATTACTAAATAAAATCTTAGCAATTTATCCTTTATAATATAAATCCCTTTCAAATTTTTCATTTCTTTCTTTTGGTAAGTAACAATTAAATTTTCTAAAGAGTGGATAATTTCTTCTTGACTTTTGATTATGTTAACTTTACTCTTTTTTGAAAGTTGCTCATTTAAATAAGTAGTTACATAGTTAGGTGAAATATGGGTATTATCCGTAATAATTATAAATGATTTAGAAGAGGTCTTTAACATATATACAGGTAAAAATGCATGTCTATATTTTATACAGCTCAATATAAAAGGGATTTTGAGCGATTTTTCGGTGTTGACCTGAAATAATGTTAAGGATTTCATGTCAGCATATTTTTTTACCATTTCCAAAATCATACTTTCGTGTAATAGACGATATCGAAAGAAAAGATAATCATATCGATAAGGAAAGTAATAATCTTTTAAATAATAGATTGCTATTATTTCCTTTGACTTTAAGGCGCAAGAGATCCGATGTGCACCATCCATTGCGATAAAAGAAGCATCAACAGGTATTGGATTATGCTCACACCATATCCTATCCTTATCCTTTGAACCAGCAGTTTTATTTAGAGCTTGAAATACATCAATATATTTTTCAATACTATCCTTATTTGGGTTACCAGGTTCTTTTATTCTTCTTCCACCAAAGGCAAGAAGATGGCTCTTATATATTTCATAAGAGTGATATGGCTCATAATGTCCATTTAAACTATCTAAGTATATTAGTTTTGCCATAAAATCTAACCTTGCAGGTGTAACTAAATCTTTAGGTGAAATGTGAAGCTTTGTCACAGTTTTATAGTTATTTTCAGTCATTGTTGAGGCTAAATAGGTATATTGTTCTTTAAATAGTTTATTCAAGGGCAAAGCTCCTCTCTTTCATAAGTTTATATAGGGGACGGAATAGGATAAAAAATACCCCATAACACAATAATGATAGGATTCCGCATATAAATGCTTTGATAAAAAGGCCTAATATAGATACAGGCATATCACTTACTAGGAAACCATTAATGTAAATTGTAACAATTGTACTTATAATAGCTGCTGTTTGAAAGAAAATTTCATGCCAAATTGATTTATTAAAATATTTGTACATTAAGTAAGGTTCATACCATTGCATGGTAATAATATCGGAGATGATAGTGGCAAAAAGAATACCCCAAAGACCGAATAACTTGCCAAACAAAATAGACAATATTAGGTTTGATAATCCTCTAAGCAACACTACTTTTTTTACATTGTGAAAGAGACCTGCAGATACCCTATAAGAAGCTAAGGTTTTATGGGTTGTATCTAGGTAATGATTGATGGTAACAAGAGTAACAATTGACATAGGAAGTAGAGCATCAGCTCCCATCCAAAGAAGTAAAAAGTCTTGTACAAGCCAGTAAATACAGGTACATGTAATTCCAGTAATAGCTATATTTATATAGGAGATAGTAAGGAAGCTCTTAAATTGCACATCTTTTGATTGCTTGTTGACAATATGTCCTATTTTAGCTACAATAGCCTCGAAAAAACTTCCAGTTAAACTGGCTACACCCATAAGAACAAATTGATAATTAGAGTAATAGCCTGCCATTACAGTAGTGATTAAAGAGGAAATAAGAATACTGTCCGTGTTATTTACTAATACACTTCCAATACGGGAAACTAGTAAATCACCTACATTTTTAAGAATTAATCTTTGTTCTTCTTTCGCTAGTGGGGAAGCTTTCTGAAGGACATAGGAATATCTTCTTTTAATTGTTAAGTGAAGCCAAAGAGTTATTACCGTATTTTTAATTAAAGTACATAGAAGATAACTTAGATAGTTCTTTAAAACGAAGAGACAGATTAACTGAATACTAAGAAAGAGTAAATCAGTTAAGGTTAATATCATGGTAACTAAATATCTTTTTAAGGAAGCTATAATAAAGTATTGCTTAAATATGTAGCGATTTAGTACTATAATAGATAATAGGTAAAGATGATACCCTATTATAACTTCTAAGGTTTTGATATCAGCATTTACAAATACAATCAAAAGTGCAGTTGAAGCAAAACCGATTACTAGAATTCCAACAGAAATATACTTACACAGTTTATTAAAGTAGGAATAGATCGCTGTTATATAATTATGATCCTCCTTAGCCATTGCTCCATATAGCTGGAATAGCATTGCAACACCGATTCCTGTAAAAGCAAAAGAAAAGACATCGCTAAAATTTCCGTAAATACTTTGAAGGCCTAAATACTCTACCCCAAGACTACGGCGGAGTGCATTTTTAGAAACTAAATTAATTCCAAGAGAAAGTACTTGTCCTAAAATAGCAAATATTATATTAAGTTGTAGGGATTTATCTTGCTTTTGATTCATGGTAACCCTCTCTTAGTTATTATAGTAGGTGGATACAATATATCACCAGGAAAGGAGATTCTATGTATCTTAGATATAACATAAATACTTTTTTTAAAACAAACTGGTTAAAAACGATTTATTTTAATTTATATTATTTTGGTTTTAAAGGGCTTAGACTTCCTGTGATTGTAGCACATAATATTCATCTAAAAAAGGTTAAAGGTAAGGTTTTGTTGGCTGATAATCCCTGTAACAGAATCATGTTAGGAAGGGATAATTGTAGCCATGTTTTTGAAAACGGCGTATGGGATAATGAAGGTACCGTTATCTTTGGAAAAAGGTGCTTATTAGGGAAGGGAACTAAAATATCAGTAGGAAAAGGTGCTACTCTTATCTTTGGAAATGAAGTATATATAACAGGCAATACACGTATTCTGTGTGAACACTCAATTACATTAGAAAACAAAGTTACAATCTCATGGGATACTACTATTATGGATAGTGACCACCATAAGGTTTTTGATGAGGAAGGTAAACGTATCAATATACCAAAAGCAATCGTAATTGGAGCTAAGAGTTGGATTGGTATGGAGGCTATTATCTTAAAAGGAACAAGTCTTCCGAATGAAAGTATTATAGCTGCTGGTAGTATCATTAGCAAAGAATTTACTGAGCCTAATTGTGTCATAGGGAATACAAATCAAATTTTAAAGCAAAAAGTTTATTGGGAACCTTAAGATACGAATTAAAAGGAAAAAAGCTTTCTTGCTTTTTTCTGCTTAGCCAAATCTAGGTATGAATAAATAATTTTGTATACATAAAAGATGAGACTTCTACCTAAGCCTATGTAAGCTAGTATAGTAATTAAGTTTTTACTTGTTAACCTTTTCGTTAGAAACAGTCCATGGCTTACCCATAAAAAAGAATACATTAAAGAACTTGTCTTATAGTAATTGTATTTTTTATTTTCTAAGAGCAATATAGCAAACCATTTTTTTAATATAAGAGGATCAACAGGTTCTTGACTACAGATTAATGAAGTGTGGAAATCAATCTCTTTTTCTGATATAGGAAATCCAATCTGTTTTGTATATTCAGTAAAATTTTTTTTATACTGATTTACATATATACTTTCTTTAAAAGTACTTGTAGTAGTTTGGCTTTCATGAATCCGATAAAGTATAAGATATTCATTTTGACCAGCAAATTTAAAATCTTTGCTACTACGGTACCATAGATTCCAATCCTCAGAATGCGTGTATTCTTTTTTATATGTATAGGTCTCATAAAATTTTTTCTTTGCTATAACACAATTATGCATTACTGGGGTAGTAAATAAAAAAACAGCTTTTAAATCTAGTGGTTTTAAGGATATATTTTGTGTTTTCTTTAATATAAGGCTATCTTTATACCAAAATCCTTTTCCAAAGGAAATATCAATATGTGGATTCTTTTCCATAAACTCTAATTGTTTTTCAAAACGATCTAGGCGGCAAATATCATCGGCATCCATCCGAAGAATATAGTCTCCTAAAGCAAGTGATAAGCCACGGTTTAATGAGGAAGCTAAACGCATATTTTCTTCATTTCTTATAATATGTATTCTGGGATCCTTGTAGCTTTTTAAAATTTGAAAGGTATTATCAGTGGAACAATCATCAATTACAATCAACTCCCAATTTTTGTAGGTTTGATTAATAATACTATCCATGGCTTCCTTAATATAAACTTCACCATTATAAACACTCATAATTACAGAAAGTAGCTTTGCTTTCATAATAATTTCCTTCCTTTTATTATTCCAGGTATTAGATAAAAGATATCTAATAAACCATTATAGAATGCTTTTATTATAAAAAATGTCAAGGGAAGAGAGCCAAAGCGAAAGAGAGCTTTTATCAGTATCCTTTTTGGGTATTTATTATTCATTCCTACTATAAAAATCATACGTACTAAATTTTCTCTAAAGATTCCAGGAGGATAGACTTTATTTTTGCTATTTGATTTTTCTAAAAAATACATCCAAGACATTAGATCCTGAACGGATAGCTTTTCCGTTTTTAGAGATATTAAAGTATGTAATTCATAATTTGTGTTTTCATTACCGCCAGTGAGTTCATTAAGAATAGGAGTTTTTATATCTACTACTTGTTGTCTTTGAAGATCAGTCATAGCGCTAGAAACTTGCTTTTCATGTATTCGGTATAATACAAGATTTTCTCTCATATAACTTACTTTGTGATTCTTAAGAAGCAAAATCCAAAGTGCCATATCCTCTGCGATAGAATATTTTGTGGGATAGGTTAAATCAGGAATCAGATTTTTATTTATGATTACTGCAGTATGATTAATAACATTGTAAAATAAAAGGATAGATTGAATTCCTTTAAAGGATAAATCGTTGGTATTAAAATCAATCTGTATTTTCTTACCTGAAAAACGCAACACATCACTAAAAGCGATAGCGATATCCGAATGTGCTTCCATAAATTTTACTTGCTTTTCAATTCTTCTTGGCAAACTGATATCATCAGCATCCATGCGAATAATATACTTACCTTTTGAAGCTTTTAGTCCTATGTTTAAAGAACTTGGAAGTTTTAAGTTTTTCTCATTTCTTATTAAGTGAATACGTTTATCGTTAAAGTTTTTAAGAATAGAGAAGGAATTGTCAGTGGAACAATCATCAATAATTATAAATTCAAAATTTTGGTAGGTCTGGTTTAAAATACTAAATACGGCAGCCTTTAAATACGCTTCACCATTATAAACAGACATAATAACTGATACTAAAGGGGTTTCCATTGTTAAACTCCTTTCGGCACTTAATTGTATAATAATGTATAATATTTTACCCATCATTGTATCATATATCAAGTGTTTCCTCAAGAAAGCTTGTCATTTATTTACGAAATTACTAAAATATGTAATTGTTATTCTATACAAGGTTAAAATAAGTGTAATATTAACCTGAATTATTCACCATGAATAAAAATAGGATATTTACTTGAATTAGTTGTTAAAATTAATCTATTATCCAATCTGACTGATTTTCTTCCTAAAAAAGGGTAGACTACCCCTAGGAAACTTAAATTTGATTCAGATTGTCAATGTACACCAGTTACATTATTCCAACTTAGGTTCTAATCGATGGATATTTGTAATTGTTTGCATGAATTGTTGCTGATATGGGCAACTACTGCAAAGTTTGAATTTAAGATATCTTGCTGAATGAATTAGCTTAGCAGCTATTTTAAACAACTTTAACCGTATCGTATCAATCTGTAGTTTTCGTAACCTTACAGGTAGTACGAGGCGACGAAACCAATTAAATAAGTTATAAGCCAGCATGCAAATTTGAAGCCGATTTGCATTTACTGTCATACTGTGACTGTTCATAGAATCCATGTGGAAACCAAGTTTACATTCTTTGATGAAGTTTTCCATACGACCACGATTGCAGTAAAAACGAATGATATCTTCATCCTTAAGTTCCATATTTGTTACAATAAAGGTGTAATGATGTGTCATTTGACCGTAAGGTTTTTCGATTTTAACCACAACTCTTCTTGGTTGATGCCAGCTATCTGCAATATAATTTATGCTCCCATAAGCAACGGCATAATCGATTTGATTATGAACTGTTTTCTCATAAAGTTCGTACTCAATCTCAGCAGCCAATGAGCGTAGACGTCGATTTTCCTTTAACCGAATGGTATATGAGGTTTTATTAGTTTCAAGTTTTTCATACATGAGAATATCAGCAAATCCACTATCACCACGAAGAAATAGATTCGTTTCTGGATACTCATCTTGTAATTCGAGTAATAAGGGGTACAAAAAGTTAGATGCACCCTTTGAAGTATACGTATTACCAGGACGTAGTTCCGATTTTAATAAATCACCAGTTAATCCATCGAAAACTAGCAAAGGATGATATCCATAATTACTATAATGATGGTTGTAATCATTTCCTTCTTGTCTTCCATATGTGGCAAACAAGGTAGAGTCAATGTCAAGCAGTATACTTTGAGGTTTATTTATGGAGTAAATTCTTCTGCGTAGTTCCTCGTGAATAGATTCAAACTGCATTAAACAAATATCATCACAACGATTTATAAAACGAGACATTGTTGGCTGTGAAGCAAGCTTTTCTTTTTCGAGTAAAGCAGTAAAGACTGGATCCTCAATTAATTCATCTGAATCATCGTCTTGAAAATAACCAGCAGTAAGTTGGTATAGTTTTTGTAACAGGTTCTTGTCATCTGTATGATAACGAATAGATTTGTCATTTGTTTTAAAGGAATCTTTAATAAGTTGGTGGAATCCTATTTTATGAGCAAACTCTTTGATTAAGAGTAAGCCAGAATCGGAGGAAAGTTCTCCACCATCAAAATTTATTTTAATACGGTTATTGCTTTCTAAGTGAAATTCATTTAAACTATAAGACATAGGCTTTCTCCTTTGTAATGGTAGTTGTGGTGACTTCATTTTAACAAAGAAGGGGCCTTTTTTCTATATTTAAGTTTCACTTTTTAGGTGAAAGTAATAAATGTGCAAAACACAATAACAATAAGGAGTTACATGACGTTGACTATGTCAGCGTGAATAATTCAGGTTAAATTAATATTTATTATATTAATATTTATCGTGGTTTTTGGCGGTACAAATAAGTTGTGTCATAGTACCCATTGGACAATATACACACCAAGATCTTGGCTTATATAAAATCATAGTAATAACACCTAAAACAGTAGAAGTTAACATTACGCTATAAAAACCAAAGGCAAACTGATACACCCAAGGCGATAGACCCATATCCCTATAAGCAAAGTTCCATGGAAGTTTAAAAGTCCAAAGTAAAGTAACAACTTCCTTTAAACTATTTGCCCCAGCAAAAACAAAATATGTTGACACTAGCATAGTAATAAACATAGTTAAGAAAAAGGCTAGAAAGCCATAACGAAACCATTTACTTCTTAGAAAAGCAGGTATATCT
>JAFAEB010000426.1 GCA_023424235.1 Bacillota bacterium | reverse complement strand
CTAAGTAATGATACTGATAATGTAGATGTCATAAACGCCTCCATAATTTTTTATGTTATACCATATTATACCATACAATTCTTGAATAAACTCAATTAATTTACTTTACTTCGGTTGTCAAAAAGTGTTTATCTTTTCTATTGTGATTAATAAGTTTATAATTCAATATAAAGCAAAAGTTATAAAAAAATAACATTAGCACTTTTGACAACCGATATTATTTAGATTAATTATAATATACTTCATCATTTAAAGCTTACACTTTATTATGTTGTGACTAGGTACTCTTTTATCAATGGGGGGAAGTTCTTTTATATCACCAAATCTTGACCGTATAAATTCATCATAATATTTCGTTGCTAATACATTCTTTCCCATAAATTCCACTTCTACTAGCTCTTCATATACACTTCTCTTTAAAGGTTCCATTTTCTGTTTACCAGTACAGACCTCAAATACATAAGTCGTTTTTTTATTGTTATAAAATGTCATGCAATAATTAGATAAATAAATTAACCAGTCAGATGGAAAATAAGATAGAATACGACATGATAGATTTTTAATTACATGATTACTAGTTAGTGTAGTATTATTATAAGTTTTATAAACTTTATAAGCTAGAGCACCATTTAATGCTCTTAAAATAGATAGTTGTGCTTTAAATGTTTTCGGTTTTATATTATCGATAGGAAAAATATCAACAAACAAACCATGATGGATATTTAATTGTTGTGAATCACTTTGAACATATAAGGTGTTATTCATACACAGTTTACTATAACTTAAAGTGTATTCTCTAACATTTTTATTATTTTGTAGAAAATATTTATAATCTAACTCTGTTCTACATACGCTAATAAATTTCTCATAATGCTCTCTAAGCATTACAATGTCAATATCATCATCCCAAGGTACAAATCCTTTGTACTTAATAGCTCCAAGTAATGTACCTCCTTCTATTGTGTACTTAATATTATGTTTTCTACAAATTCTATCTATTTCAATTAATATTAGTAATAAATTTGCTTGAACCTCCTTAATATTATATTCACCAATCATATATTGCTCATTCATGAAACTCCTCTTTTATTATTAGTGCTTAACTTAGAGTTACTTAAAATATCGATATTAAAATTCTTGTTATAACAAAATCTATACACTTATTTATAAATACTATTATCAAGTAAAATCTTTGTGAGTTTACGTTCAAACTTACTGTCTATTGTAATTTTACTGGGATGAATTAGTGGAAAATTGATTGTATAGGTTTCAATACAGCTATATTTATTATTCATAACATGTTTCGTAGATTTAATATTTTTAGGAGTAATTGAATCATATCCTTCACTAATATATTTGATTTGATTTTTTGCTGGTACAATAATATATAAATCATGTAATCGTATTGTAATGGCCATTTGAGTATCCCATGACAAATAGTTTAAACCTTTTTGTTTTCTTCTGTATACATTTATATAACGTTTCATATCATATTCATATAATCTGCTAGAAGAATATGATTTCCTCAATTTACTCATATTTTGTTTATTAAATAAGCTAAAATCTCCATCATAATATTCTAGAAATTTATCACCCCATGATGCCCAAGCGGAAGATAATAAATGCTTCGTAAATAAGTAATCAATGCCCTCTTTCGTTTCATAAGACCCCAAATAATTACTTCCACAAATACATAAAACTTCATCGTTGTTTTGATATTTGATTAACATTTCCTTACAGAAACGAAAAAAAGAAAGTTCAGGATAACAATTATCTTCAAGAAAAATTGCCATCTTTTCATGTTGAAATACCCATTTTGCTCCAGTTCCTATCATTTTATATGATCTAATCTTTTTTTCTGTATAACTTTTAATTACTGTACAGTTCCATGTGATAGATTTCTCCACTTGTTCTCTAGTTAGAGCTATCTTATCTATATCTTCTGCTGTTTTTCCACCATACCCTATTAAGTACAACTTAATCGGTTTAATTTTTTCAAGTTGTTTCATAACTTGAAGCGATTTTTCTACACCATCCGATAAAAACAGTACGATTGGAATATCGTATTGTACTGAACTGATCATGCTTCTATTATTGTGAAATCGTTTGGATTTAAATATTAATAATTTTATGTCTATTGGATTCAATATAATGCAACAACTAATTATAAGACCTAAAATACCACAAAATATAGCGTATACTAGAATTGAAGCCCATGAATTTAATTGAACGTATCCTTTTATAAAAGTAAAGAAATAAAAATTAATGAAAGCAGACCCAAGTGTTCGTATTACGATTGGGTAAAAGGTTGTTTTTTTTATTTTAAAATGTAATGTAGGATATATTGGTATAAAAAATCCTACTCGAATCATAATAACGATAAACTGAGATATTGCTATACTATAAGTTCCTAAATTTGTAGTTTTAATTAATAGTATAGAAATACCTATATTGAGGGCTCCGCATAAATTAGTTACAATTGATGGCATTTTAACTGTATTTGTTACTGTAAATAAATTGGTAATGGTCCAAACTGAGCCTGTTACTAACATCGGTATGGTAGATAGAATCGATAAGTTTTGTAATTTTATAGAATCCTCTCCTGGTACCCAAAGTTTAAAAAAATCAGTACCCATAGCTATAAAAATAGCTACCAGAACATTCGTTATAATACCAATTAGTTTTTGTGAATTATGTATATCCTTAACAAGTAACTTGACATTTCCCTCAGCGAACTTCTTAGTCAACTCAGGTAAAAAAATTGATGTTAACATAGATATTACACCTGACAAAAATAATGGTACTATTTGTACAATAGAATAATCTCCTGCTGCATTCTCCCCTAATAATATATTACTCATAAACAAGGAAATACTGCTGATTAGTACTGCACCTAGTTGGTTGATGGAGTTCCATATGCCTGATGATAAAATTGTTATTAATGCTCTTCGTTTCATATAAGAAATATGAAAGCTCATTTCAGGTAATAAACGCTTGTTTAAAATAAAATTTACAATAAATCCAAAAATAGCAACTATTAAAGTAACTATACCTATATATACGATACTAGGCTTTAATAAACGAAAGAAAAAAATATATAATATTATTCGTAGAATTCCTTTTCCTATTTCAATGAAAGAACTCAAATCCAAACGATTTTTTATAAAAGTAGCAATTCCAAAAACAGTGGTAAGTATATTTACAAGCATTGAAAGAAAAATTAAAGAAAATAATATTTTAACTGTTTCAATCATATTTATTGGTATATTTAATATCATATGCAGGTATCTTACAATAATAAGCATAATAATACCTAATATAAATGACATTATAATATTACCATAAAATACTGAAGTAAAATAAGTATTTGCACCTTCCTTATTTTTCTTTATCAATTCTACCATTATAAAACGTGAAGACATCGAATTAAGAGCAACTGTTAGAATACTCATGTAACTAACAAAATTATTTGCTAAAGGATAAAAGCTATAAATCTCCTTACCTAACGTTTGTATTAAGAATGGCGTTAGTACAAATGCAACAAGTACTGTTGTTCCATAGGATAATGTATTAGATATTAAGTTAATAACAAATCTTTTATTTATCATATTTAAACCCTTCATAAGCAAAATAATATTAACAACACACTCTATTTACCATTTAGTATTTTATTTGCTATATATTCTGGTGACAATTTATATATATTTTCATGAGATATGTTATGATTAGTGTTGTGAATATACTGTAGGGCATGTAATATACTTTCAACATTATTATTGCAAAATTCAAAGCGATGAAATTCATTTAAATACCGTTTTATTTTTTTGCTATATTTTCCATCTAATATGACAAGAATAATTTTATTTGTATTTGTTTTGTAAAAAATTTTACCAGGTATTTGAATACAACTATGATTGCAGATACATATAAAAACATCTAATGACGATTCGATAGAAGCTATCTCACTTTGAGGATGACGTTCTTGAATTATTATGTTACTAGTACTTTTAAGATCAATATTACCATTACCACAAATCAGCAGTGTCCCATCATGAAACTTTTGAAATGCTTCATATAATGGTAGAATATTTCTAACTTCTTTTGAATAATTGCCTGTATAACCATAAGTATATGGCTTTTCAGATATTTCTCTCCCCTTATATTGAATAGGTGAATAACTCACATCTACATAACGCATTTTTTTAGAATAGCTCTTATATATAATCTTTTGCGCTTCAAAAAGAAGTTTAGTTCCATAAACTATATCATCACCAATAGATATAAGATACTTCTCCAAAATATAATAGGGATATCGTTTAATATTAATTTCATTCGGATAGATACCTGAAATTGCAATTGGATCACTCCAATACTGAATGTATCTTAAGGATTTATTGTATGCTTTTAGTTCTTTGCAAAGAAGTACAGTCTCTATTGAGGGTGAATGAGATATCAAGACATGATTGTTTGTGATATTAATATTTTGAGCGAAGTTTTTATATAAAAAAGAAGTTAGACAAGCTTTCGTTAACTTTAAGAAGCGTTTATACTTATTTCTTGTAAATGCATCTAAGTTTGTTTTTGAATATATTGGTATAAACTCATCCATTACAAGCTTATAATATTCTCTTACAGCTTCAATATTACATCCTCTTTCTAAAATTGCTACAAATATCACCTTATCACAAACATCCTTTAATCCATGTAATATATTGTATGTCATTATCTGTGTCGAAGACCCATACTTATACGGATCTCTTGCTTCAGATACAAAGATAACATTATTCAAAAATTTCACCCCTTAATATTTTTTGTCTTCACTTTAATATTCTTTATCCAATCTTTTTATAGACAGCTTCTAAATTCCCCTTTTTAATATCCTTATGATATTTGTCACATAAGCACTGTGCTTTTATTATATGGAATGGTTTTCTTTTATGTGCCAGGCGATTAAGCATTTCACCAAAATTTGCCCATCTTGTTATAAGCCTAGCGAAAGGTTGATTGAAATGTTTATAACTTAAATATTCTCTATTCATAATATACATTAATGTATTATGGTAAGTGGGTATTCTCCATTCTATTGTTGCAAGGTGCGTTACTACAACTTTATCACTAAGTATACATAGTAATTTTTCTTTATTAGCTAGCTTATAATAAGAATATGAAAAATCTAAGTCTTCAGCATAAGCATAGCTTATCAGATTCTCATCCCATTTCAAATTATAACGTTCTACTAAAGATTTTCTAATTACAAAGAAATATCCCATAGCCCATTCCGTTGTTACTTCTCCTCTAACATAATTGGGATATCTTCCATGAATGGTCTTTGTTACATGCCCCATGTTCTTTTTCTTTCTTGATTTTGTTCCAAAAATATAAGATAAGTAGGAATTACTTATTCCCATATTATCATCTAGACCACCTATCATAGAAAGCGAATCATCCATCATAAGATTAAAGATATTTTTAAATGTATCTTCTTTTACGAGAACATCATCGTCAGAGCAAACAACAATCTCATATTTACAATATTTTATACCATAATTTCTAGCTCTGGTTAAACTAGGTTTATCCTGATACAGATAAGTTATATTGGTAATTTCACTAAAGTCATTCAATATTTTTTTATTTCCTAGTCTGTGTTCTACTACATTCGATTGATCAACAATGATTATCTGAGCTGGTATAAAACTATATTCTAACATTTTCTTAACTGTATCAAATAGAGCATTAGGTCGATTCATGGTAGGTATTATTACACATATCGGCAATTGACTTTTTTCCATTTTATACTCCTTCATAGACTTTACTATTCTTTTAATATTTTCACATATGGTATGCTTAAGATAAACCAAATCATGTAATTACCTACAAATTCACTTGTAAAGCCTGTTATAACAATAACAATGGATGATATTATATACATGTAATAGAACATCTCAAGCTCTTTCTTATTCTTATAAGTAATAGAATAAGATTTATAAAAGTAAACCAGCATTAAAACAGTACCAAGGATACCATATCCAGATAATATACTTGGAAAAAATAAGGAGCCATTGGATAAGGTATTTGTTGCTTTCGTTATAAGTAAGGCTATGTCATAAGAGCTAAAAGCCCATTGTGGTAGATTAGATAAATAAAAAAAACCTTGATTTCCATTTCCCACACCTAGCAATGGATACTCTAAAAATATTCTGTAATTTACATATAAAGGTATTTTTCTTGAAATAGTGTCCCGATTCGTTTGATTTGTTACTTTATCAACAACAATATAACGGATATCTTCCATAAACTCAGTGTTTTTAATTACTTCAAAAGAAGGTATTATAAATACTATAATTAGTAATAGAAAAGAAAAATATAAAAATATCTTACCTTTGTTTTTTGTTTTTGATGTATATAGAATTAAATAAATAAGCAAACAAACAAGTGCCAAAACATATGCAGTGGAACTTTTTGTATAATATATGATTGGTAACCACAGTCCAATTTGCATCATACTTTTTAGTGTATTACCATAATACAAACACCTTGCTAATAAGAATGGTAAAATTAATACTGCAATATAAACTCCAGCTGCTGCAGGTTCACTTCCAGTTAGTGATATTCTTTTTACTAAAATAATTAAATTAGAAGGCCATAAATTATCAAATATATTTATGCTATCATATAGTTTAATAAAAAAACCTCCTAATTCAATTAACATTATTTGGATATATCCAATATTCATTAAAGTAACCGTTATTCTATTAATAACTTTTATTATCTCATCCTTCTTTAAAATTCGAAAAACTTCTCTATTATAAAGAATGATAAAAATGTACTGTATAAAATAAACGATTTGACCCAAAATTGCTCGATAGGTATCTTCACCACCTATTGTTCCAACCTTATCATGTAAATAGACAGCCATTATAAATGATGTAAAATGATATATACTTACCATTATAATGAAGTATTGTAATAACTTTGAAGTATTATCGTCTTCCATTTGTATTTTACCTTTTCTATCATACAATATAAGAATTAAACCAATGATATGAAACAAAAACGACAATGCTTTTGCAGATGCGCTAAATACTACACTTAAAAAGGATAATTGTGATATCATTTGCCATGGTAAAAAAAAGAGATACCACATAGCGATTACTTGTGTCATTTTTCTCTTATTAACTTTTAGATTATTATAATCACTACTCATTTTGATATCCTTTCTTTTTACCTATTTATTTTTTTTACTTATTCTTACTTAATCCCTCCATGACTTGAATAAATTTATCCGTTAATACATAAAAGGAAAGCTTTTCTTGGTAAAATTTCTTACCTCTAAGTCCCATCTCCCTTTGTTCTTCTATTGTCATATTTAGTACTTCTTTAATACCTCTTGCTATACCAGAAGCATCTTCACTCTTATATATTTTTGCACTTTTAGATTGCTTTAAGAGCTCTGCCGCATCTCCTTCTAATCCAGCTACGATTGGTTTTCCTATATTTAGATAATATGGGATTTTAGACGGAATGGTGATTGAAAATAGTGGTTCTTTCTTTAAATGTATTAATAATATATCACTTCCATTTAAGATCTGTGTAAGTTGAAGGGGCGATAGCACTGGTACAAACAAGAGGTTTGATAATTGATAGTTTGCTGCCAAACTTCTTAAGGCAGCAAGGCAAGTTCCATTGCCAATAAGTAATACTTTAACCTGTATTCCTTCCTCGTCTAGCATCTTAGCAGCCTCTATAATGGTTTCTAAATGCTGAGCTTTTCCCATAGCCCCTGCGTAGATTGCAAGTTTGGTATTATGTAACTTATGTTTTTCTAAAAAGTCCTGATTGATTTTATCAGACATATTAGTTTCATTACACCATACCGATATGACTTCTATCTTTTCAAAGGGTACCTCTCTTAATATTAATATATTTTTCATACCCACCGATAACACATTGATCTTATCTGCTTTTTTATAACAATACTTTACCCACTTATCCACGAAATACAAAAACCACTTTTTGTTCATCATACCTACGGTACGAAAAGTATCTGGCCATAAGTCATTAACATCAAGGAGGAGCTTCGCATTTTTAATTCTTTTTAGTAATAAGGCCGGTAACATAGAAGTGATTGGTGGATGATATACATAAATAACATCAAACCTTCCTTTAATCTTAAATGGACCTAGTATTGAAGCAAAAAACGCAAAACTGATATAATTTAACATTCTCTTAATTACATGAGCATCATGGCTTGGGTATAAAAGAACTCGGTGTATAAGTACACCCTCCATCCATTCTTTTTGATATAAGCTCTTCTTGTAGCCTTTGTATAAAATACCATTAGGATAATTAGGTAAGCCTGTAAGAACTTCAACATGATGTCCTTTTTCTTTGATTCTCTTTGCAAAGGCTAATCCTTTCATATTATTAGGCTCAGGATCAAACCATTGAGTAATGATTAATACATTCAATCATCTCACCCTTTCTTAAGAAAATGATCTATCATTCAACTTCTTTCATAATTCTATCTGCAATCGTTCTGCCACTAAGTCCATAATATTCTCTTAAATATTTATTACTACCAACTACATTGGCATAGGAATCTGGTATTGCAATTCGAAACACTCTACTTTGGGTTTTTACGGAGGCTACTACTTCGGACACAGCACTTCCAAAACCACCAATTTCATTGTGTTCTTCAACCGTTACTATTAAAGTATGGGTATTTGCTAAGGCTCTGATAGTATCTGAATCGATTGGTTTAACGGTAGGAAAGGTATATATAGTTGCTATAATATTTTTATCCTTTAGAATGTCATTTGCGAGTTTAACCTCATCAAAGATACTACCTGTTGAGCATATTGCAATTTTGCTTCCATCTTGAATCTTTATTGCTTTTCCTATGGTAAAGTTCGGAAGTGCATGATGAACTCTACCCTCTCCACCTCTACCTAGACGTAGATAACAGGTTCCTTCTAACTCATAAATTGCCTTGGTAGCACATTCTGTTTCTGTCAAGTCACATGGAGCTAATACAGTTACATTGGGTAATGCACGCATTATTGCTATATCTTCGGTTGCATGATGACTCATTCCAAGGGGACCATATACGAACCCTCCACCGACACAAACTATCTTTACATTTGCATTATGATAGGCACAGTCATTACGAATCTGCTCAAGACATCTTAAGGTTGGAAAATTTCCGATTGAATAGGTAAATACTTTTTTACCACTTAGGGCTAAACCAGCTGCAAAACCAGTCATATTCTGTTCTGCTATCCCTACGTTAATTATTTGTTCTGGTAATTCATCAAAAAAAGGTTTTAAAACTCCAAAACCTAAATCTCCAGTAACTAAAAGCAGATTCTTATCCTTTTTTGCTATCTTAAGTAAAGTAGAGACGAACATATCTCTCAAAATGACCACTTTCCTTTCTATTAACTAAAGAGTTTTTGGTAGTAGGAACTTGATATTTTCATTCTATACTTAAACTTTCTCATAGATATCAAATACTCCACTAGGTTTACTTGCATTAAGAATACTTACTGCATTCTCATACTCTTCACCAGAATGTGGGTATCTGTAATGCCATAATATATTATTTTCCATAAAAGGAATTCCTTTCCCCTTTACTGTATTCGCGATTATAACAGTTGGCTTTAATGATTCCCTTGCTTCTAAAAAACTTCTTCTTAGCTCCTCATGATTATGTCCATCCATATTGATTACATGAAAGCCAAAGCTCACCCATTTCTTATCAAATGGGTTTAGAGACAACGTATTCTCACAAAAATCTAGACTTTGCATTTTATTATAATCAACAATTACAACTAAATTATCTAATTTATTATGATTAGCTAGCATACAAGCTTCCCATGTTGCTCCTTCATCACATTCACCATCTCCTAAGATTACGTAGACATGATTCTTTAGGCCATCTAATTTAAATGCATATGACATCCCGACTCCAACGGACAAACCGTGACCAAGTGACCCTGTTGAGAACTCAACTC
>JAFAEB010000407.1 GCA_023424235.1 Bacillota bacterium | reverse complement strand
TGAGGATATCAGCATTTATATTAGTAGCACCATTTTTTAACTTAAAAAATGTTCCTGTAAAAGTGAAAGCAGGATTCTCATTTTTTTTATCTTACATCCTATTTAATATGAATCTTGATAGTGCAATTAATTATCAGGGAACGATAGGATATGCCAGTATATTGGTAAGTGAAGCATTAGTTGGCGTAATAATAGGCTTTTTTACTAATATCAGTTATTATATTATAACCTTTGCAGGTCGATTCATGGATATGGAGATTGGTTTTTCTATGGTTAATGAGTTCGACCCTATTACTAGCATACAAACTACGATTACTTCAAATTATTATTCTTATTTAGTAATGTTAATGATGCTAGTAACGAATTTACATCACTATATAATATTAGCTTTGTCAGATACATTTAAAATAATACCTGTTGGAGGTGCAAATATCAAATCTAATATATACTTACTTATGTTAGATTTTATGAGAGATTATTTTGTTATCGGTTTTCGAATTGTTTTACCTGTATTTGCGGCTTTTTTAATAGTTAGTACAATTTTAGCAATTTTAGCTAAAATTGCTCCACAAATGAACATGTTTGTAATAGGTTTACAGCTGAAAGTATTTGTTGGTTTAATCGTTCTTATGTTACTTACAACTTTCGTATATGTAGTTTCTGAGTATATTTTTGATGAGATGATATATATGATGAAACGAGCAATAGAGGCATTATCATGATGAAAAAACATAAGGGTAACATTACTTATTACAATAAATATAGATTAAAATACAACCTGCAATTCTTTGCGAAAGAAGGGCCTGGTGGTGAGAAGACAGAATTACCAACATCCAAAAAATTAAAAGATGCAAGAGAAGATGGTCAGGTAGCAAAAAGCACAGATTTAATTGCTGGTGTATCTTTGTTAGCATTGTTTTTAAGTTTAAAGTTTTTAATTGGATATCTTGGTAAGAGTTTTATTGATGTATTTGCTAAATATTATGGTACGATACATAAGATTTCTGTTGAAGAGTTTTCGATACCAACCACTCAAATGTTATTTTCAGATGGTATTATAGAGATAATTAAAATCGTGTTACCATTATTTATAATTGCATTTTTAGTTGCTTTTGGTATCAATATAGTTCAAGTTAAATGGGTTATAAGTAAGAAGCCACTTATGCCTAAATTTAATAAATTTAATCCAGTAACAGTCTTTAAGTAAATCTTTTCAAAAGATAAAGTGATCGAGTTAATAAAAGAATTATTTAAGATAGGTGCAATTGCTTTTTTAGCTTACGATACCTTAAAAGATAATTATGATTTTATATTTATACTATATGATTTGTCCCTAGAACAGGCAATCCAATTAATCGGTAATATAGTTATTGATCTAGGAATAGATATAAGCCTTGTTTTCTTAATTTTTGGACTTGCTGATTACATGTATCAAAAGTTTAAGTTCAAAAATGATATGAAAATGACAAAGCAAGAAATTAAAGATGAATATAAGCAATCTGAAGGTGATCCTCACATAAAGGGTAAGATTAAAGCGAAAATGAGAGAAGTATCTCAAAGAAGAATGATGCAACAATTGCCACAAGCAGATGTAATCATAACCAATCCAACACATTTTGCAGCTGCAATAAAATATGATAAAGAAGTAGCTGAAGCTCCTATACTACTAGCAAAGGGTGCAGATTATGTAGCTTTTAAAATAAGAGAAGTAGCGAAAGAACACAAGATTGAAATTGTAGAAAATAAACCTCTTGCAAGAATGCTATATTATAATGTAGAGATTGGGCAGGAAATCCCAGCTGAGTTATATCAAATGACAGCTGAAGTACTTGCATATGTATATGGTTTAAAGAATAAGTAAAGTTTATGAATAGATAAAGGGGTACTACGAATGAAGAAGACAGACTTAGCAGTTGGGTTATATTTATTAGCGGCAATTATATTTCTTATTGTGCCAATGCCATCCATTATTCTGGATGTATTATTAGCCTTAAATATATCACTATCACTAGTTGTATTATATAATGCTTTATTTTCACGTGAAGTTTTAAATATGTCATCATTCCCAAGTATATTATTATTTACAACAATTTTTAGAATTTCTCTAAATGTATCATCAACAAAATTAATTATTACAACGGGTGAACCTGGTAATGTAGTAGAAACCTTCGGTTCGTTTGTTGGTGCAGGAGATCCGATTATTGGAATTATTGTATTTATCATATTAATACTAGTTCAATTTATGGTAATTAATAAAGGTTCTGAACGTGTAGCTGAGGTTTCAGCAAGGTTTACATTAGATGCTATGCCTGGTAAACAGATGGCAATTGATGCTGACCTTAATACTGGAGTAATAACGGATAAAGAAGCAAAAGAGCGAAGAGAAAAAATTCAAGAAGAAGCTAGTTTCTTTGGTTCTATGGATGGTGCTACCAAATACGTAAAAGGTGACGCTGTTGTTGGTTTAATTATAACAGTGGTTAATTTTGCTGGTGGTATATTAATTGGTGTTTTAAATCAAGGTCTTACAGCTATGGAGGCTTTTGATAAATATTCAATCCTTACCATTGGTGATGGTTTAGTTAGTCAGATACCTTCCCTACTGATATCTTTAGCTACAGGTGTCTTAGTAACTAAGGTATCGAAAGATGCGGATGTTGGTGATTTATTAGTAAAGCAACTTTTTAGCATTCCAAAAGTTTTATATCTTGTAGGAGCTAGTATGATTTTTCTAGGTATATTCACTCCACTTGATGTAGTTATATTTGGTTTATATGGTTTGATGTTTATTGTGACAGGACGAGTAATTGCTGGAAAAATTGAAATTAGTAAAATTGAAGAAGCTACTACGATGGAAGAAGATACTGGGGAAGAAATCCGTAGACCAGAAAATGTGGTATCTTTGTTACAAGTGGATCCAATTGAATTAGAGTTTGGTTATGGTATTATTCCACTAGCTGATGTGAATCAAGGTGGCGATTTATTAGACCGTGTGGTATTAATAAGAAGACAAGTTGCATTAGAACTTGGTTGTGTGGTTCCTATCATTCGACTTAGAGATAACATACAGCTAAACCCAAATCAATATGTAATAAAAATTAAAGGGATTCCTGTAAGTGAAGGAGAAATTTTATTTGATCATTATATGGCCATGAATCCTGGCTATGTGGAAGAGGAAATTACTGGAATTCCTACCTTTGAACCGTCCTTTCACTTACCAGCTATCTGGATAACTGAAAGCCAAAGAGAAAGAGCGGAATCGGTTGGCTATACAGTAGTAGATCCACCATCGATTATAGCAACACATTTAACAGAAATTATACGTAGACATATTAATGAATTATTAACAAGACAGGACGTACAATCACTAATTAATAATATAAGTGAAGCAAATGCTACATTAGTTTCAGAGTTGGTTCCTAAGCTTTTAAGTGTTGGTGAAATACAAAAGGTATTGCAGAACTTATTAAAAGAAGGTATCTCTATACGTGATTTAGTAACAATTTTTGAAACATTGGCAGATTATGCTGCTACAACTAGAGATACCGATGTGTTAACAGAATATGTTAGACAAAGTCTAAAACGTGCTATCTCTAATAAGTACTTTCCAGCAACCGAAACAACTAGTGTAGTAACTCTTGATCCTAAAATCGAACAAGATATTATGGCTAGTGTAAAACAAACTGAACAAGGTGCATATATAGCACTAGACCCTGAAAAAACACAGTTAATTATTCAGTCTGTAGAGGAAGAAGTTCAGAAACTAGAGAATCTAGGTAAGAATCCTATAGTAATTACATCTCCTATCGTAAGAATGTATTTTAAACGCTTAACAGGAGATTATTTTAAAGATTTAATCGTTATTTCATATAATGAAATTGATTCAAATGTTGAATTACAGTCAGTAGGGATGGTGACAGTGTAATGATTATAAAGAAATTTCAAGCTAGTACTGAAACAGAAGCAATGATGTTAGCAAGAGAAGAATTGGGTAAAGATGCTATTGTTCTAAATATCAAAACGATAGCACCGAAAGGTATTTATAAGTTGTTTCGTAAACCTAAAGTAGAAGTAACGGCAGCAATGGATGAAAATCAAGGTATTTCTTCTTTTAAAAAAGATTTGGTGCAAAAACCTAAAATTGAAGTAACTACTCCTTTTGAGATTGAAAACCTTGTAAAACCCACTACACATAGGAATAATGAGGAAGCTATTCCTACTTCTGCGATAGAGCTTAAACTTAATAACCTTCAAAATCTTTTAGAAAAGCAACTTATTGAGAAACGTGAAGATGAATTTTCAACCCACAAAACAGAGGAAGATGATAAAAATATGTCACTAATACAATTAATTTATAATCAATTACTTCGAAATGAAGTAGATGAAAAATACGTAAATCAAATATTAAGTGAGATTGATAATAAGTTTAAGAAGGATACCACCTTAGACAATTTACTAGCAAGTGTTTATCAAAAACTTGTACTTAAGTTAGGACAACCTAAAACCATAGAACTAGTGGAAGATAAGGTGAAATTCATCTATTTTATTGGTCCTACTGGTGTTGGTAAAACTACAACCATAGCAAAAATTGCGTCTAATCTAAAACTGAATAAAAAGGCAAAAGTTGCTTTATTAACGTCGGATACTTACCGTATCGCTGCAGTGGAACAGTTAAGAACATATGCTAATATCTTAAGTGTACCAATGAAAGTAGTATACAATGAAGAAGATGTAAAGGAAGCGAGAGAAGAATTTAAGGACTATGATGTGGTACTTATCGATACTGCTGGTCGTTCTCACAAGAGTATGGAACAAAGGGATAATATCAATAGTTTAATCAGTGCTGTTGAAGAAGAGTATAGGGAAATCTATCTAGTACTAAGTGCTACAACGAAATATAAAGATTTAGTGTCAATTACAGAACGTTACTCTGAAATAACAGATTATAGATTAATATTTACTAAGCTTGATGAAACATGTTGTGTAGGGAATATATTTAATATTCGTATGTTAACTGGTGCAGATCTATCATATACAACTTACGGTCAAAATGTTCCTGATGATATCAATAAGATTGATGCTCAAGAAACTGCCAAAAAGTTGTTAGGAGGCAATGAATAATGGATCAAGCAGAACAACTTAGAAATATAATAAAAAAGCAAAACCAGGTTCAAAAAGTTGCTAGAGTTATCACAGTAACTAGTGGTAAAGGTGGGGTTGGTAAATCGAGTGTATCTGTTAATCTTGGTATACAAATTAGCAAGATGGGAAAGAAAGTAATCATCTTAGATGCAGATTTTGGACTTGCTAATGTTGAAGTAATGCTTGGTATCAGGCCTAAATATACCTTAGCAGACCTAATATTTCACGGTAAAGGAATCGAAGATATTATAACAGAAGGTCCTTGTGGAATCGGTTTTATATCAGGAGGTTCTGGGATTCAAGAATTAGCCAATGTTACAAAAGAGCAAATTCTTTATTTAACTAAAAAACTATATGTATTAGATGAATTAGCAGATGTAATTATAATAGATACAGGTGCAGGAATCACTGATAGTGTTCTTGAATTTGTAACAGCAAGTTCGGAAGTTCTACTTGTTACCACACCAGAACCAACGTCTATAACGGATGCTTATGCTCTTCTTAAGACATTAAATAAAAAAGCAGAGTTTTCTTCAGATAATACAATAATTAAAATGATAGCCAACCGTGTTAGTTCTTATGAAGAAGCAAAACAGCTCTTCAATAAGCTAAATTTGGTTGTTGATAAGTTTCTTGATTTTAATATTGAGTTTTTAGGTGCAGTTCCACAAGATAATACAGTATCAAAAGCGATTATGCAACAAAAGCCTTATTCAATGGTATATCCACACTCTCCATCCACCAAAGCTATCATTGAAATTAGTAATATGTTGTGTAAAGATACCCAGATGGAACTTCATAAGAATACCGGGATTGCACAACTTTTTTCTTATCTTTATCGCTCAAAATTCAGAAAGTAGAAGGAATGGTTTTTACATATGGTAAAAGATTTAGTATGTTTAGGTGATAAAATTCAACTAAAAAAGATTAAAGCAAATAATCTTGAGGGAAATCGAGAAAGTGTATATACAAGTCAATTATTAGATTTTTTAGAAGAGGATAAAGCATATATCGCAATGCCAATAGAAAAAGGTCAGATAATTCCTTTATCCGTTGATGAAAAATATAAACTTACATTTTATACAAACAAAGGTTTATACTCATGTAATGCAACTATAATAAATCGTTTTAAAACAGATAAATTACACGTACTTACCGTTTTATTTACATCGGGGTTAGACAAAATTCAAAGAAGAGAATATTACCGTCTAGATTGCTTATTGGATATAACATATAACGTAATATCTGAAAAAGAAATCAGTATAAGAGATAGAATTAAAAATCCGAATATGAAAGATGAAGAGCGAGCTTTATTACTGATCGAACTTGAGAATATAAAGATTAATGAGATAGATGGAACTGTCATTGATTTAAGTGGTGGTGGAGCCAGATTCGTATCCAACTCTCCATTAAATAAAAATGACCAAGTGATTATTAGGATGAATTTAAACTTGTCTAATTCAATTAAAAAATTAGATGTCAAAGGGATTATAGTAAATTCAACAAAAATGATAAATAGGGTTGGGTATTATGAACATAGAATATCCTTTAAAGATATATTAAAAGAAGAGAGAGAAATAATAATAAAGTATATTTTTGAAGAAGAAAGAAAGCAGAGAAAAAAAGAAAAAGGGCTTTAATAGTATAACGGAGGCAGTAAATGCAGAAAAAAGTTTTAATCGTTGATGACTCTGCACTCATGAGAAGGGTCCTCTCTGATATAATAAATACAGATACGAGATTTCATGTTACCAGAGTTGCCACACATGGTCTAGATGCACTAAAATTATTAGTTGAGGATAAGGAAGAATTTGATGCTATTATTTTAGATATTAATATGCCAAAAATGAATGGTATTGAGTTTCTAGAAGAATTAGAATCAAGAAAAATCAAAGCCACTGTAGTTATTGTAAGTACAGTTGCTATTGAAGGTGCTAAGGAAACAATAAGAGCTTTAGAATTAGGAGCTTTTGATTTTGTAACAAAACCAGAGAGTTTTTATGAGGTTAAAAGTGATGGATTTAAAAATAAGTTAATCGAATGTCTATCGGTTGCAACAAAACTAGATCAAGTGTCCACTAAAAATGAAGCTAAGGAATCTAGGGAACCATTACAACAAGTTAGTTTTGAAGCAATCGAATTAAAGTTACGAAGCTTAAGCAGACAAAAATCAGATGACAGAATGAAAAGACCTAATCAATCTGCTAAAAAAGTCATAGCATTAGCATGTTCAACTGGTGGTCCAAAAGCGCTACAACAAGTAATACCTTATCTACCGAAAGAATTAGATTGTAGTGTCCTAATAGTGCAGCATATGCCAGAAGGATTCACTTATTCATTAGCTCATAGGTTAAATGAAATGAGCAAAATTACTGTTAAAGAAGCTGAGCATGGAGAAATTCTTAAAAAAGGAGTTGCTTATATTGCTCAAGGTGGTAGGCAGATGAGAGTTATTACAGAAAGAGGAGTTAATAAGCTTTCTGTAACACTAGAACCACCTAGAAATGGACTAAAACCTTGTGCTGATATCATGTATGAATCCTTATTAGCTTCAGACTATGAAGAAATTCTATGCATTGTTTTAACTGGCATGGGTGGTGATGGAACAAATGGTATCAGGCAATTAAGTGAAACTAAAAATATTTATGTTATTGCTCAGGATGAGGAAACTTCAACTGTATACGGTATGCCAAAAGTTATACAAGAATCCGGTTTAGTGAATGAAGTGCTACCATTACAACAAATAGCTGATGCAATTACAAATAATTTGGGGGTGCCAAAAGATGGATGTTAGTCAATATCTTGAGATTTTTATTGATGAAACAAAGGAACATTTACAAAGTTTAAACGAGCAGTTATTAATACTAGAAACAGAACCAGATAATTTAGATACAATTAATGAAATATTTAGAGCAGCACATTCACTTAAGGGAATGGCTGGAACAATGGGTTATAAAAGAATGCAACGTTTAACTCATGATATGGAAAATGTATTTTCAGAAATTCGCAATGGTAAAATGAATGTAACTGCAGAGTTGGTTGATGTTTTATTTAAAGGCTTAGACGCTTTAGAAACCTATTTAAGTAATATCCAAGAAAGTGCAGATGAAGGCAGTGAAGATTATGAAAATGTTATTAAACAACTGAATGATATTTTACATACTGGGTTAGAAAAGCAAAAAACTGAAGTAAAAGAAGAAGTGAAAGAGCCAGCTCAGAATAACACACTTTCAACTACTAATAGTAGCAATAGTGTACTTGTAGATGAGAGCCATTATAAAGATTTAAAGATTGCTGATTATGAAAAAAGAGCAATACATAAAGCATCTAGTATAGGAATGAATGCCTATGGAATTACAGTTGTTATACAGGAATATTGTATCCTAAAAGCTGCAAGGGCATTTCTAGTATTCAAAGCTCTTGAAAATTTAGGTGATATTATTAAATCTCATCCAGAAGTTCAAGATATTGAGGATGAAAAGTTTGATTATGATTTTAGTGTTATTTTACTTACAAAAGAAAATATGGATAAAGTAAAATCTATTATTTCTAATGTATCTGAAGTTAAGGAAGTTCATATTAAAGCGATTTAGCTTGGAAATATGGATGAAATAGATGAAATGGATTCTACAGAAGAAACGAGTGAAGCAACACAAGAAGAATCTGAGAGAGAAAAAGACACAAATCAAGCTAAAACTACTCAAAGTAGCAATGGAGCGCAAAATAAAGGGAATAAACCAGTAGTCAATCGTTCCGTTCGTGTAGATATTGAAAAACTAGATGTATTAATGAATTTAGTAAGTGAGTTAATTATTGCTAAGAATGGTCTTGTAAGTATTAATGCAAGTGAAAAAAATACTAGAAACGAGTCTGGTTTTAATGAGCAAATTGAATACTTAGAAAGAGTTACAACAAATCTTCATGAGTCCGTAATGAAAGTTCGAATGGTACCTATAGAAAGTGTTGTAAATCGTTTCCCACGTATGATTCGTGACTTATCTAAAAAATTAAATAAAAAAATTGAATTATACATGAGTGGTGAAGAGACAGAATTAGATCGTACCGTTATTGATGAAATTGGTGATCCATTAATGCATTTATTACGTAATGCAGCAGACCATGGTTTAGAATCGAATGCAGAACGTATTAAGCTAAAAAAACCAGAGGTAGGTTCTATTTATTTAAATGCATACCAAGATGGTAATAACGTAGTTATTGAAGTTAAAGATGATGGTGCTGGAATTGATATCGAAAAAGTTAAACGTAAAGCACTTGAAAAGGGAACAATAACATATGATCAAGCGGAAGTAATGACGGATAAAGAAATTATTGACTTGTTGTTTAAACCAAGTTTTTCTACCGCAGAAACCATCTCAGACGTATCTGGCCGTGGTGTTGGCCTTGACGTTGTTAAGACTAAAATCGAAGCTTTAGGTGGTGATATTGAGGCTAAAACGAAGCTTCATGAAGGTAGTAGTTTCATTATTCGCCTTCCATTAACACTAGCAATTATTCAAGCTTTAATGGTTGAGATTGGTGTTGAAAAATACGCGATACCATTAGGAAGTATTCAAACGATTGAAGATATTAAAAAGACTGAAATTAAGCATGTACACTCTAGAGAGGTAATTAATCTAAGAGGTAGCGTAATACCACTAATTCGCTTAGATAATATCTTAGATGTTCCAAAAACAGATAGAGAATCTGATAGCTTAACCGTTGTAATTGTTGCAAAAGGAGAACGTTTAGCAGGATTTGTTGTAGACAATCTAATCGGACAACAAGAAATTGTTATTAAGTCAATCGGCAAGTATATTAATAATAATAAGATTATTGGTGGTGCAACTATCTTAGGTGATGGTGAAGTTGCGTTAATCCTTGATGTTAATACATTGGTGTAAGGGGGCAGATTATGGAAGTTGTAAACACAGTAGACTCAAAGCAATATATCGTAGTTAACATAGGCTTGGAACAATATGGTATTAATATTAAATATATTGATAATATCGTTAGAATGCAACGAATAACTAGGGTTCCAAAAGCACAGCACTATTTTAAAGGTGTAATTAATCTTCGTGGTGAAATAATACCAGTAATGAGTATTCGATTAAAATTTGGATTAGAATATGATGTAATTACAAATGCTACAAGAATCATTATAATAAAGCTTGATGCTCATTCCTCAGTAGGTATTATCGTTGATGAAGTTAAGGAAGTAGTTACCTTAGAGGATGAAAATGTAGAAAAAGTTGCAAATAGTGCAGTAGAAGATAAAAATGGTTACATATTAGGTGTTGGGAAACATAAAAGTGAGTTGATATCTCTTTTAAATATTACCAATGTGATTATTGAGAAAGATGGAAATCAAGGAGTGGTTTAATTGCCAAAGAGAGATATAAATCAAATAGATAGTATGCAATATGATGTGTTAAGAGAAATAGGTAATATTGGAGCAGGAAATGCTACAACCGCATTATCTACCATGATAAATAGCAAAATAGATATGCAGGTTCCTAAAGTTGCCTTATTGGAGTTTAAAGATTTAGCAGATGCTGTAGGTGGAGCAGAGACTATCGTAGTAGGTATATTAATTACTCTTGAAGGAGAAATTAATGGCATGATGATGTTTATGATGGAACAGGTTTCAGCATATCGTCTTGTAAATATCTTAATGGGTAGACCAATTGAGCAAATTGATAATTTCTCTGAAATGGAATATTCAGCATTAAAGGAAATAGGTAATATTATAGCAGGAGCATATTTATCATCCTTATCTACATTAACTAATATTAGAATTGATGCAAGTATACCTTATATGGCCATCGATATGTCTGGTGCAATTTTAAGTGTACCGGCAATTGAGTTTGGAAAAGTAGGGGATAAAGCATTGATAATTGAAACAGAATTCTTTAAAGATGATATTGATGTCAATGGATACTTTATATTAATTCCTTCCGTAGAATCCTACGATGTAATTCTTACATCTTTAGGTTTATAGGTGAATCTATGGGAGATATGATTAAAGTAGGCATGGCTGATCTTAATGTAGCTAGTGCACCGAATGCACTAACTACATTAGGTTTAGGGTCATGTGTTGGAATTGTTTTATATGATCCTATCGTAAAAGTAGCTGGAATGGTACATGTAATGCTACCAGATAGTACAAAAATAAGAAATAACGAGAATGTTGCAAAGTTCGCAGATACTGGTATCGATGCATTAATCAATAAGTTAAGTCATCAAGGAGCAAATAAAAATCGATTAGTATCGAAAATAGCAGGTGGTGCTCAGATGTTTGCATTTAACTCAAATAATGATATGCTTCGTATTGGGGAACGTAATGTGGAAGCTACGAAACAGAAGCTAAAAGAATTAGGAATTCGTATTTTAGCAGAAGATACAGGATATGATTATGGTAGAACCATCGAGTTTTACCCAGCAACCGGAGAATTATATATTAAATCTGTTGGAAAGCAGTTAAAAATACTGTAGAGTTGCCTGTGACAAAGATTTACAGGCTATGAGAAAGGCATGGTTAATAATATGCGTAATAAATATATATCACTAGTTATTACTCTCTTAGCATTAGCCATTACTAGTGTACTCAATATAGCATTTCAAATTAGTTTTTTTCATAGTATGATTCGATTACTAATCGTTTTTATTATATTCTATATTATTGGCAAAGTAGCTGAAAAAATTATAGTAAAAGCAATAAGAATAGATGAGCTTGATAGAGAAGATGAAGAAGAACTAGAAAGTAATGATGAAAGTACCTTAGAAGATGCGAAAGATTCGATATAGCAAATAGTATAACAAAAGGAGCACTTTTATGAATATTGAAGTAAAAGCTAAACTTTGGGAAGATTATAGTAAGCATAAAACTCCTGAGGTTCGAGAAAAAATAATAATAGAATATGCGAATTTAGTTAAAATTGTTGCTGGTCGTCTAAGTATGTATCTAGGATACAATGTAGATTATGATGATTTAGTAGGATATGGTATATTTGGCCTAATTGATGCGGTGGACAAATTCGATTATAATAAAGGTGTGAAGTTTGAAACTTATGCTAGCTTTCGAATACGTGGTGCAATACTAGATGAAATACGTAAGATGGATTGGATACCAAGAACACTAAGGCAGAAGCAAAGAAAGATTGATGCTGCTTTTCAAAAAATCGAATCTATACAAGGTAGGTTAGCAACAGATGAAGAAGTTGCATTAGAATTAGAGATTACTGTGGAGGAATTAGATACTTGGCAAAGTCAAACCAAACTATCTAATTTATTATCCTTAGATGAGTACATTGATACTGGTAATGAAGTAAAGATGGAATCTAGTCTTAGTGCAAAATTTGATTCACCAGATACTATTATCGAAAAAAAAGAAATAAAAGAAACCTTAATTAAATCGTTGGAATCCTTAACTGAGAAAGAAAAAAAAGTAATTATTCTTTATTATTATGAGGATTTAACCCTTAAGGAAATAAGTTCGATATTGGAAGTTTCAGAATCTAGAGTTTCACAATTGCATACGAAAGCATTGCAAAAAATGAGGTTGAAATTAGGGAATTACATCGAGGTACTATTTCGAACTTAGTGACTAGAGGAGGATCTTATGGAAAGTAGGAATGGATTTTATCAATTGCACACAAAGCCAGATGGAACATATTTAAGGTTGTTTCCACCAATGGGTGATGGTAGAGCTGTTAATTTTGAAGAGATAAGTAGTTATCTTAATGATTTGAATATTTTGGATTATAACATAAATGAATTAGGACAAGGAATTGATATTTCAGCTACGAATAAAGTTGAAGTAAAGATTTTATCAATCGTAATAAATCCTGTAAATGAATCCTTAAAGTTAAGATTTTCAGCGGATCGAATGTATGCAATTGGTAGATTTTATCCACCTTCTTTAGGAGGAAAAACATTAAATTATAAAGATATAGAGTTAGTATTAAAGCGAGCTAATATTGTACATGGTATTGTTATTGAAAATATAGAATATTTTTTAAAGACAAGAAGATATTGTGAAGATATAATATTAGCAAGAGGTACTAAGCCTGTAGAAGGTAGAGATGCTAAGATAACTTATCATTTTAATACGGATAATACCTTAAAACCTAAGGTTAATGAAGATGGAACAGTGGATTTCCATCAATTAGATATGATAAGTAAAATTAGTAAAGGTGATATCCTAGCAACTCTAGAACCAGCTTTGTCTGGTACTCCAGGTATTGATTTGTATGGGAATAAAATACCACCAAGAAAAGTAAATCGAAAAATATTAAGACATGGAAAAGATATTCATTTATCAGAAGATGGCTTAACAATGTATTCCGATGTAAGTGGACATGTAACCTTAACGGAAGATAGAGTTTTTGTGTCCAATACTTATGAAGTATTAGGAGATGTAGATTCTTCTACCGGTGACATTGATTACGATGGTAATGTAACTGTAAAAGGTAATGTTATAACTGGATTTTCTATATATGCCAAAGGAGATATTATTGTAAATGGTGTTGTAGAAGGTGCTCGATTAAGAGCAGATGGACATATTATTCTAAAGCGTGGAATGCAAGGTATGAGTAAAGGTGTTATGGAAGCAAAAGGAAATATCATAACAAAATTTATTGAAAATGCAAGTGTTCATGCCGGTGGATATGTTACTACAGAAGCAATATTACATAGTAAAGTTTCAGCAAAAGGCGAAATAACCGTTGGTGGTAAAAAGGGCTTTATTACAGGAGGAGAGATACGTTCTGGTAGCGCAATTATTGTAAAAACTGCAGGTTCTACTATGGGAACACAAACTTTATTAGAAGTTGGAACGGATCCTAGTGTAATGGAAGAATATAGAGAATTAGAAAAAGTAATAAATCAAAAACAAGCAGATCTAGATCGATTATTACCAATTGTAGATTCTTACAAAAAGAAACTTGATGCTGGAGAAGTGCTTACACAAAATAAAGTAGATTATATTAAAATTGCAGCTGAAAGTTGTATCAGCTTACGTTATGATTTAAAAGAACTAATTAAGCAATATGAAATGTTGCAATTAGAGTTAAATAATAATGAAAATGCTTATATTAAAGTTGAAAATGTTGCTTATCCAGGTGTAAAGATAGTAATATCCAACGTAATTTATTATGTTAGAAGTCAGGTTCATTATTCCAGATTTATACGTGACAAGGCAGATATTAAGGTTGTAGGTTTATAGGAGGATAACTTATGTCAATAACACCAATTGAAGTAGTATCAATGGCTCCAAAATCACAAGCAGTTACACATATAAAGCATCAAGATGTTCAAAAGCCTGTTAATGATCAATTACAGTTGAATCAACAATTTAATCAGGAAATAAAGCATAATAGCCAGCAGACGGTTCGTACCATAAAAGGTGACAACAATGAATTTCGATATGATGCCAAAGAAAAAGGAAGTAATTCTTATAATGATTCTAAAAAGAAGCAAAAGAAAGAATCAAATGATAAGTTAGATAAAAAAAATACTCCTTTTCGCTCTGGGTCAATTGATATAAAGATTTAGGAGTGAAAGTAATGACACCAGTGATTATAGTCCTTATAGTAATAGGAGTAATATTTCTAATCGTTAGCTGTTTTCTTGTAGAGAAAACGAATACGAATAA